>JAGLRU010000371.1 GCA_023136145.1 Alphaproteobacteria bacterium | reverse complement strand
ACAAAAAAGTGTATCCTTTTTTGCTGAAAATAAAAACCACAGCTTTGAAAATAAGAACATTTATGTTGAACAACAGTTCAAAAAAAAGTCTTTTTCCTCTACATAACGGCTATGCACTGGATTTTATAAAAATATGCGCTGCTTTTCTTATGATCATAGATCATGTAAACTACATCTGGTTCGACCACAAAAGTTTCTTGATCATGATAGCTGGTCGAGGAGCATTTCCGTTATTTTGCTATGCAATGGCGGTAGCAGTTCTAAAAGCGGAAGGACACATTCCGGCACGGTATGTAAAGAGAATGTTTATTTTTGCCGTTCTTGCAGAGCCTTTTCATTATTTTGCCATCGGAAATCTGGAAGGAAACGTTATTTTCACCCTTGCCTTTGGGGCATTGGTAGCAGCGTTAGTTCATCGCATCAAGCTATGGCAGATGTATATGCTCTACATCGGAGCCGCAGCATTCATACTGATGCCATTTCCAATTGAATTCGGGCTGGCTGGAATCATGTTACCTTCAGCGATCTTGCTAGCACTGCGTGGCGAAAGAAGCGTCCTACCATTTCTGATCCTGCTATTGTTCTTCATTAATATGTGGAGCTTTATAAACGACATTCATAGTGGTATCAGCCCCGCAGTATGGTCAACATTTTTTACGATGGGCATCGCCTGCATAGCCCTGCCGATGGGGGCACTGAAGCTTGGCAATGATGTCCAGCAAACTGGACGGCTTCTGTCGAAATATTCGTTATACGTCTTTTATCCGGCACATTTGTTTTTGCTAAAGATCATCGAACTGGTATTTTTCAAATGAAGCTCGCCCTGTTTGAACCAGATATTCCACAAAACACAGGTGCTATGATGCGTCTTTGTGCCTGCCTCAACGTTCCAATGGATATTATCGAACCGTGCGGATTTATCCTTTCCGACAAGAACTTGCGACGTGTTGGAATGGATTATCTAGACCATCTAACTCTGACTCGACATCTTAACTGGGAAGCATTCAAAACAGCAACAACAAGAAATAGGCTAGTTCTCCTCTCGACAAAATCCAAAGCTTCCTTTCTTAATTTCTCGTTTAGCGCAAATGACATTTTAATTACAGGACGCGAGAGCGCGGGCGTTCCAAATTATGTTCGACAACAATGTGAAGCAGATATTCGTATCCCGATGATAACTGGAGTTCGTTCCCTAAATATCGCCCATGCAGCTACTATTGTTTTAAGCGAAGCTCTTCGTCAAACTAACGGCTTTCCAAAGACCTGATTCAACAACCCATTTTGTCCATTATGCCAAACAACAGTTCAAAAAAAAGTCTTTTGCTTCTGCATGACAGTTATGCGCTGGATTTTATTCAATCTTTTTCTAACAGTTCGATAATGCCCCAGCCAAATATTTTATAAAATGAAACATGCCTTCCATGAAACAGAACGGCTTGTTTTCTTTCAGAAAGACACAGACATCGTAGACCCTGTTTTTCGATTGCAGCAAGCGTTCGACCAAGATCGTCCGTCTCGTAACAAGTGTGGTAAATCAGTTCATTATACTTGGAAATAATCTGGTCAATTGGACTCTTGCCCTCACCGGACTGAACAATTTCAATGTCTGGATGATGCTGAGCCTTGCACAAACGAACATGTACATTTTGCATTGGATCTAATATTTTTTCACCTATTTCATAGCCTAGAGATTCCAGCATAATCAATGCGTCCTTATCCTTCCGCAGAGCTAGGCCGAGATGGTGAAACTTTAGATCACGAAGCATCATTGTTTTTCCAATACATAGGCAACATTGACAGCAAGAGACTGCTGCTGGCTTTCTTGCAGAGTTTTTCCTTCATATGGTCGGATCAACTCCTTCTTTATCCTAAATCCACAATCCTTGAAAAGACATTCAATTTGTTCCTGATTTTTAAAAAGGTATATATGGTCAATCGCCGGAGCGTTAATACATGTAGTGACAAAGATATGGGTGTCTTTTTTTGCAATGCGGTAAATTTTCTGCAAGAACAATTCCGGGTGCTCAACATGTTCAAGCACCTCACCCATAACGATAGCATCAAATTTCTCCGAAAGCAGGTCTGCTGCAAGAAAATCAAGGCACTGCAACTCAAATTTTTTCTGCTTATCTTTCCAAAAATGATCGAGCAAATCCTTTGTCATCGCAATGCTCGTATCACTGATATCAACGCCAAGAAATCTTTGGTAAGAAGAAAGAGCCATGGCAGTCATAAAGAAATATCCGTGACCTGGGCCTATTTCGAGATATTTTCCACTCATGTTTTTCGGCAGTGTACTTTTAAAAAAACGAAATAGAGCTAGATGGTTAGGCCATAAAAACGAGGTAAGTGCCAGCCCGTACATATAGTGAGACATATATTCATCATTAAAATAAACGTGACCAGAAACTTCCGCGAAACTTGAATACCGATAATGATGATGCTTCTGAAAGTAAATTTGCTCCCGCATCGTATCTTCAACAATAGTGCTATAGCAGGTTGAAAGGTATTTAATCGTCAACTTCCTGAGCAGACAAAATGAAATATAGTCGTCAAGATGCTGCGCTTCCTCAGACGTGATGCACTCAAGAGATGCAGTCAAGAAATTCCGATGCATCGGCCTTTCCTTTAAAACCATGTCTGCGAACTGTCGGATATTTTCAGACAGTTTGTCTGTAACTGTCGTAGCTGATTTACCGTCCTGCATTTTTCAAATCCTTAATGGTTGTAACCTAAACATCATCGTACGAGTCTTAAACTTGCCTGTATATGCTTTGGCACTTTCGGGGCTGCGTCTGTTTTCACAATCCATGCATCGCTTTCTGAATCATGCCGGAAATTATGCTTTTTATAGAGATCCCTAACCATTTTATTTTTGGGCGTAGAAATATAATGACCATATATTTCCTCACAACCAATGATTTCCGCGCTCTCAGCTAACTTAGCGATAAAAGCAGTTTCCGCACCGCGACCCAACACGCGGCAACTCATAAGCAACGTATCAATGTCGCATACCTTGTTTTTCTTTTTAAGAATAGCCACTCCAACGAGTCCATACTCTCCGTATCTGTCTTTTACCTCACAGCCAAGAACGAGAAAGTCCTTATTTTTAACCAACACTTCGACCTCGTTCTGCGTGCGTCGAATGGTCGTCATGTTAAACTGGTTAGTTTTGTTAATAAGCTGCGTGATACGGGCAAGATGCTGTTTTTCCATCTCGAAAACATGAACTTCCAGCTTAAGAGATTTCCTGAAATCCACTTCCGACAGAGCCTCCTGAAGCGACAGGCGGCTCTGCTCTGACACAATCATTTCTGTACGTTTTCTATCTTCATCGGTGATTTCTGAGGTATCGAATAAATCCGTCTTTCTTAAAAGACCGGGCAAATGCGCTAGCTCTTCCGGCGTTAGGAGACAAGTCACTTCGGAAAGCCTGTCACGCACCTCACCTATTTCTTTAGCTGAGTCATCTATAAAAACCAGAGAATCGAGTCCGATGTTAAGTTTCTTAGCAATACGCTTGATGCCTTCAACTTTTGATTCCCAACCTATTTCAAAAGCTGCAATGTCTTTTCTAGACAAAACCATTGCATCATGTTTATCAAAAACTTCAAACACATCGTCGGGATTGTTCTTACTTGCAATTGTCAGAAAAATACCATTGTTTTTCAACCACAAAAGATACCTCTGAAAATCACAAAACGCCTTGCCGGGAAATTCGTCACCGAGCCGAATGCCTTGCAAACCATCTTCACCGACGATACCGCCCCATAGCGTGTCATCACAATCAAGAACGATACATTTTTTCGGACTGATTTTTTCGGCTGAGATGATCCGGCCAATCTGTGTGCCAATTTCCTGCCAGAAAATTTCAGTATAAGGTTGATGGTAGAGATACCATTTGCGCACATCATAGGCATTTTTCAGCCCTGTGTTCAATAATAATCCATGCAAATCAAGCAGTTGAACTCTTTTAAGCTTTGACATTTCTTCCGTCCAGATATGCAAAGCCTCCTGATATACAACCATGCCCGATACGCCCTGCCCCAAATTCAGTACCTCAAATTCTGGCAGAAAAGGGTAAGGAGGCGTGGACACGATCAGTGTGCCATTAAATGCGCCACGCAAGTTCTTGATAGCCTTGGCAAGTTTTTCTATTTCTTGAAAAAGAGTACTGGTCTGTTTTTCCAGACTTTGATCAAGTGCCAAGGGGAAAATATCCTCCAGCCGCCATAGCAAAACAATCGCGTCAAAATCTTCATTACCAAACACTGATTTATAGTCAAAACATATCTGATGAATCTGGTTGAAAGCACCAATAACAATATTGGGTGATTTAAAACCTTTTTGTAAAAGATGTGCGCCGACATAAGGTTCTAAAGGTTCCAGCGTCACGCTTCCAGCAAGAGCAATACTAATATTAGATGGTTGCTTTATCCGACGTTGATGTTCTCGCCATTTCGCCTTCGGATCCATCAAACCTGTACATTCTTGCCTTGCAATATTTTACGCGTACGTCCTATTGACGACATCTCCATAATTTCTTTTGTAGAAAGCTCGATTTTGAATTTTTCCTCAATGGCGGCAACGAGATGCATGGCAGCCAAGCTATCCCAACGCTGCAAAGTGTCCGGGGAGATATTATCGTCAAGTGCAGACGGCTCCACTTGCAATACATCCGCAAATAACTGTATAAGAACATCGCTCATATTAAATATCCTTCAAAACCCACGTAAATTACTCCCAAAAACCCAACTTTCGTCGAAATGACGCAAAAAAGAACTTTTAGAAGCATCCTGTATATTGACGCATGATATTCATCATTAAGCACTATATTCTCAATCAGTTCAATATATTCATTAAGGATGCGTAAGCGCGAAAAGAAGAAGCCCCTTTAGAGCTAAATAGAATCCAACATAGATTTCTAAAGTTTTATGCCCGATAAATCTGCAAATCGCTTCAATAGGATCCCGTTTTTTTCTCGAAAGAGAATTAAGTATAAGCTGTTTAAAGTTAAACATAACAACCGCCGTCATCGCCGTCGTCACTGCCATAAAAATAAATTGCGGTGGCGAAAAATGAAAACCCACCTGCATCTCGAAAATATA
>JAGLRU010000370.1 GCA_023136145.1 Alphaproteobacteria bacterium | reverse complement strand
ACTACAACGATAACAACGGCATGACGGATATTTCCACCATAGAAGTGGACGGTCATGTTATTATTAAGTCTCCGCCTTATACCGCCACTGGTGACAAGGCTGTTTATGATGTCAAAACCGGTAATGCTGTTATGACAGGTAAAGACCTGAAAATTATCACTGGTGCCGATATTATGACCGCAGAAGATAAAATCGAGTTTTTTGGAAGCGAAAACAAGCTAACTGCAACAGGCAAGGCGACGGTAACCCGCAGCATCGACGGAATTATCAGTGCCGATGCTCTTAATGCATGGTTCGTCAAGGATGCCGTCACCGGCAAGATGACCGTCTCTTCGATCACTGCCAAAGGGCATGTTATCGTTAAAACCGCCAAAGAAACCGCGACTGGAGACTCTGGTGTTTATGACGTTCCGGCTCAAAAAGCCGTCCTGACCGGTAAAGTGAAAATATTTCAGGGAAAAAACTGGTTGGAAGGCACACGCGCCGATGTTGACATGACAACAGGAATTAGCCGATTATCAGGTGAGGGGAACCTTGAAACAGAAGGTCGCGTTAAAGGCGTTTTCTATCCAACGCCACAAAAAACGAAAGAACAGAAGTAAGTGACAACAAAAACGAAAACAACAACCTTCGAACCACGCCTCGTTTCCAATCCACAGGGGTTGGTGGTGGAACATCTAATGAAGAGATACAAACGCCGCCCAGTCCTGCGGGACGTGTCTCTAACTGTGCGACGTGGAGAAGCAGTCGGACTTCTTGGCCCAAACGGAGCCGGCAAAACCACCTGTTTTTATATAGTCACTGGCCTAATTGACGCTGATAGTGGCTCCATTCTGCTTGATGGAAGAAACATAACCAATCTGCCTATGTATCGTCGCGCACGTCTTGGTATCAGTTATCTGCCGCAAGAATCCTCCATTTTTCGCGGGCTAAACGTAGAGGACAACATTCGCGCCGTTTTGCAAGTTGTCGAAAATGACCCACAGCGGCGCGAACACATGCTTGATGAATTGCTGGCCGAATTTTCAATCAGTCATCTACGACTTACGCCAGCTATCGCCCTATCCGGCGGAGAGCGTCGCCGCGTGGAAATCGCAAGAGCACTGGCAACACGTCCGCATTTCATTCTGCTGGATGAGCCTCTGGCTGGTATCGACCCCATCGCTGTGGGAGATATCCGCGACCTCGTCAAGCACCTGAAGGATCGCAATATCGGTGTGCTTATCACCGATCATAACGTCAGAGATACTTTGGATATAGTTGACCGCGCCTGCATTCTACACGGTGGTCAGATGCTTATGGAAGGCAAACCCTCCGACATCGTTGCACATAAAGATGTCCGCCGTGTCTATCTAGGAGAGAAATTTAGCCTTTAAAGCATTGCCAGTTCAGTCGAATATCATGAATATAGTATTTTAAGAGGAGAGATAAATGAATAATTTTCAGAAATGCAGCAGTATTGCCCTGATAATAATGCTTATAACGGGAATTGGGATGCACCAATCTTTCGCCACAGAAGCTTCTGCTGAAAAAGCAACCGCAGAACAAACAACAGATAATAATCAAGTCATCGAGCGGGGATGGGTAAAGCGTTGCTTAGAACAGTCGGGAGACTGCGAAATTTTTCAGCGCATTGATGTAAAAAAATCAGGTCAGCGTATTGCGGAGTTTGCTATTGGTTTCCCGAAGGATAAAAATGCGAAAAAAGGAAAGGTGCGAGGTGTGATTATTCTGCCACTAGGCATCCTTCTGAAGAAAAATGTCACTATGAAAATCGACAGTTTGAAACCCTCAGTTTTCAAAATTCAAACTTGCACCAAGCAAGGCTGTTTTTTACAGATAGATATGGACAAAAATCTTATTGATATGATGAGAAAGGGAAATTTTGTTTATTTCAATTTTGAATCTGCCGATGGTCGGAAAGTAAATCTAATTATGAGTTTAGCCGGTTTTGGAAAAGCCCTTAAAGAAATTCAATAAAATCTTTACGGATTGGTTTATATGGGATGGTTTTTAGAGATGACCTAACATTGGCAGATTAATAAAAAAACTCTCACTCCTCACGACCCTTCTCTCGCATGATTCTTGATTTCTCGCGGCTCCAGTCACGGTCTTTTTCGGTGGCACGTTTGTCGTACTGTTTCTTTCCGGTAGCGATACCAAGCAAAACTTTAGCGATACCACGCCTGTTGAAAAAAATCACCAATGGCACGATAGTCGTACCCTTGCGCTGTACCGCACCCATTAACTTTTTCAACTGGTTCTTATGCAGCAGCAGCTTGCGCGGACGACGAACTTCATGCTGCAATTTCACATGCGCCTTGACGTATTCGGGGATATAGGCATTTAGCAAATACAATGCCCCTTCCTTCACGTCGGCATAGCTTTCATTAATGCTAGCCTGTCCGCCACGCAAAGATTTCACCTCCGTCCCCATCAGAACGATCCCTGCCTCCAGCGTATCCTCGATAAAATAATTAAAGCGTGCCTTGCGATTGCGAGCGACAGTCTTTGAATTCGGGTCATTATCTTTTTTGTTTTGTGCCATGCAATTATCGGCGGGTTATCCCTTTCCGACCTTTTTCAATTGTTTACGACCTTTTTTAAACAACCCCGCGAACTCCATAGCATTGTCAAGCTTCCGGCGAGTCACCGCAGTCACAGGAACCAGTGGCAGGCGCAATTCCTCCGAACACTTACCCAGTCGCGACAAGCAGTATTTCGCCGGTGCCGGACTAGTTTCAACAAACAAGCTCTTGTGCAAAGGCAGAAGAACGTCACGCACACGCTCAAATTTTTTATAATCCTTGTTTTGCCAATGAATATGCAGCTCGGAGCAGAGCTTCGGTGCGACATTGGCCGTCACGGAAATGCAGCCATGCCCCCCCTGCGCCAGATAAGCCGCAACCGTCGCATCATCACCAGAAAGCTGAATAAACTCCTCTCCCAGTGCCGAGCGCAACTGCAAAGGCCGCGACAAATCCACAGAAGCATCCTTAACACCCGCAATGTTTTTCAATTCAGCCAAACGAATAATCGTATCCACCGAAATTTCAACGCCTGTCCGCCCCGGCACATTATAAATGATTATGGGTATGTCTATCGCGTTGTTGATCGCCTTGTAATGCTGGTACAAACCTTTCTGCGTTGGCTTGTTATAGTAAGGTGTTACTACTAGAATACCATCTGCGCCGCTTTTTTCAGCGTAACGAGCCAGATCGATCGCTTTTTCAGTAGAATTGGAGCCAGCACCAGCAATCACGGGAACACGACCACGCGCTGCCTCAATACAGGCATCTATCAGGCTCTTGTGTTCTGCATCATTAAGAGTAGGCGTTTCACCTGTTGTCCCACAAGGAACTAGCCCATGAGTGCCTCTGGCAATATGCCATTCGACAAGCTTCTTAAAAGAACCGATATCGACCTTCCCATTTTTAAGGGGAGTCGCGAGTGCCACAATAGAACCTTTAAACATCATTATTCTCCTTCCAAAATACAGAATTTCTCGCACATTTTACCTTTCATTCGCCAATGGAGCAAGCGAAGGAACACAAAACCTCTGTTTTTATACAGTCTAACGACGGTATTGGCATTTTTCGCTCTGTTCATCTTCCTATCGCAACCTGCCCATAGCAAAGAACAGACACGAGGCATTTTCTCCAATACTACGAATCATAACTGGCAAAAAACTTTCAATGTACTTAGGAAAAGCAATACCACAGTCGCCAGAAAACTCCTTGTTTGGCTCACTGTAACCGAAACCAAAATCCCAATCGCTCCTGACGACCTGATCCTTTTCACACTGGAAAATCCCGGCTGGCCGAAACTTTATACATTTCACAATCGCATAGAGAAAAATATCAGCGCATCATCTCTCCGTTCCCATGAAATTATCGAATGGTTCTACCAAAATCCCCCAAAAAGCATCGATGGTATCCGGGTATATATAAAAGAGCTTCTCCATCTCGGTCAGAAGGACAAGGCCAAAACCGCACTGAAAAAATTCTGGCGTGTCGCCAAACTGAACCAAAAAGAAACAGCCACGCTGGCTCGTATATATCGAAAACTTTTTTCCACCGCCAATCATACCGACCGTCTGGACAACCTGCTGTGGAAACGACGTTATAAAGAAGCATCATACACGCTCCATCTTGTCGGAAAGAACGCTCGCAACATGGGCAAGGCGCGGATAGCCCTCGGACGTTTTTCATCCAAAGCCTCAAAGCTGGTACGCATCGTTCCTATCAAGCTTCGGAATAACGAAGGTTTTATGTATGACCGCGTCAAGTGGCGACGAAAAATGAACATGGATGACAACGCCTTCGATCTTTTGCAGCAGATGCCCAAGAATCCAAAGCATCCGATATTGTGGTGGCAAGAGCGTAATATTCTTGCGCGGCGTGCAATCGAAAAAAGAAACTACGTCCGCGCCTATAATATTATAAAGAAACACGGTATGACTTCTGGCGGAAACTATGCACATGCGGAATGGCTGTTAGGATGGCTTTCCCTGCGGTTTCTCAACCAGCCAGACATCGCATATCAACACTTTGACAACTTCCGCAAAGCTGTCAGTTCCGCGATCAGCCAAGCGCGTGGCGCGTATTGGCTGGCACGAACAGCCGAAACGATGAAACAAAAGAAAGTCACTATCATCTGGGATATGCACAGTGCTCATTTTCCATCCACTTATTACGGTCAACTCAGCTTTGAAAAGCTTTACGGCCAAAAATACATCCCACAGTTCAAGGACGATCATATATCACAGAAAACCCTTCAAGGCTTTGAAAGCAAAGAGATGGTACAAGCTGCCCGCCTGCTCTCCAGCGCAGGACTTTCGAAGATTGCCGATCCCTTCTTCGTCAAATTGCTGAAGGACACAACAGACAGATCCGATTTTGTTATGACAGCCAGACTGGCACGGGAAACTGGTCGCCATTATTTCACCGTCGAAGCCAACAAACAGCTTCAGCAGAAGCTGGGAGAATTTATGTTCATGGATGGATATCCCCTACTTCAAATACAGCCCGTTAACAAGCCGGAAGTCTCCCTTGTTCACGCCATCGTATATCGTGAAAGCATGTTCGATACAACAGCTACAAGCTCTGCTGGCGCACGCGGCCTAATGCAACTAATGCCAAACACTGCAAGGCAGGTTTCGAAAAGTATCGGTAAGAAATTCATTTCCAGAAAACTTACGAATAATCCGCAATACAACATAGAGCTTGGTACCGCCTACCTGCAAAGCCTGCTTAACACCTACAACGGATCATATCCTTTGGCCATCGCTGCCTATAACGCCGGTCCCGGCAACGTCGATAAATGGATAAACCAGTTCGGGGATCCGCGCAGCAACAGAATTGATATAATCGACTGGATCGAGCAAATTCCATTTTACGAAACACGAAACTATGTTCAGAGGGTGATGGAATCATACTATATTTACAGGCTGCGACTTTCTAAAAGGCCAAAAACGATTTTGGAATTTGCCAGCATCAGATAAGTATGATATTTTACAGAAGTGTAGCTGGATTTTATTTTTCATTTTACAAGCCAAGTGTTTGAAAAACATGCTCTGTTAAAGTAGAATGAAAAAATACTTTCCCGATAAAGGGTATCGTAAACGAGAGGTCTTGATTAAAAAGTGCAACAACAACAGGCACTAAGAAGTCCGCACGAAGAATTTATCCTGACCGCTATAATTGCGGGACTGATATTCGGCTTGGCGTATCTTATCTGGTACCTTTTCCGTGCACAACTTACCGAAGTTTTACGCTTGATCCGAATTTTTGAAATGTGGATTGTTTCATTTATCGTAAGCAATGATTACGCCATAATGATCCCTGATCTTGGAGTGCAATACCTGAAGATATGGCGCGACTGGCTACCAACGGCCAACGTAGACAATATCGGCTTTCAAGAAATTCAAGTGATGACCTATTTAGCCGTGCCACCTCTGAAACACCTTTTCGGAGTACTTCTGTCAATTATGATATTATGGACTACTTTTTTCGGACCGCGCACTAAGTATCACCGCAGAATGAAACCTAACGAACTCATGAAAGAACAAGCAAAATCCTTTCCGTCAATCGAACCTTTTATAAAGTTTAATCCAAGCAAAATGCCATTTCGAGTTCTTGGACAAGCTGTTCCGTCCAAGCTTCCTATGTTCTCAGAAGCACTCTCCCCCGAAGAATGGATCGCCTTTCATGAAATCAAAGTGAAAAATCATCAGATTGACGTAAATCAAGCATATCAAGCTCTAGCACTGCAACTCGGTGGTCGCTGGCAGGGTCCTTTAAAATTGCCATCTCACGCGCAGGGATTATATGCCGCCTTCGCCCTCCGTCATGCGCGGAAGCGCAAAGAATCTGAGGAACTCTTAGGCAAGATGTCGCTATCATGGACGTCAAAAGGTGGGTACAAACCTTCCATCAAGCTCAGGTTGCAAATTCGCAGTATCATCAAAAACCCGAAACTAGGCGGTTCCATACAGAAATATGCGAATCGACATGCCTATACGACGACAGCACTATTACGATGCCTTGCACGGGCGCGGGAAGAAGGTGGCGTTCTGGCACCGGCATCTTTCTTGTGGCTGCGGGGACAAGATCGCGCACTTTGGTATCCTCTAAATAATCTAGGAAGGAAATCCTACCATGCGGAAGCCGTTGGTGCTCTCGTCCACTTTACGAATGAATTAATCTCTTCACAAAAAATCCCGACACCACGTTTCGAGGACGTGGTCAAGGGAATTGAAACCTTCCTCAGTGGACCCTCATCACGAGCTATTCCATCACGAGGCAAATAAAACAAGGAATTCCAGCAATGTTCTTCTCATCTTCCAAAAACAGCCTAAAAGCCAGCATCGTAGACAATGCTCTGATCGTGTCGTCTTTATCAAATGGAGAGCCTCGGGCTCTGCGCGTTGATATGGGGAAGTTTATGAGTTCCGCGCTGGAAATAAAGGAAAATGAAGGAAAGTTTTCCCTCGTCGTAAAAACCGGAGACATGACGGCAGAAGAAATCGAAATCTTCTCCAACAAGAAAAGAGCAGCCGAGGCACTACAAGTGATCGTTGATGCCATGCTGAGAGGCAATAACCCACCGCCCCCTGAAAAAACGGGCGGCGTATTCACGGCATTATTCAAGTTCGTATGCTTTCTACTGCTGATGGGAGTTGTGTTTATATGCGTTGTGTTTATAGCCTCTTTCATAATTAATCGGCCTCTCAACACTGGCAACGTTGTAAATGCTCCTTCGGCTATAACCAAAGAGCAAACGCCACCAGTGCCTACTGGTGTTCCTGTTCCGGCGGAACAAGCACTTCCTGAAAATTAAAATCTGAAGGATTGAAAACTAGGTGTCACTAAAATCAAAATACGAATACAAACAAGAGGATATCCTGCGGGATTCTCGTCCGTTAAGTGTGCGGATTCTGGACGGAGCGAAAGATTCATCAACAGCGGCAATCGTCTTTTGCATGGCAACAGTTAGTATTTACGTCAACTCCTTTCTTGCTCTTTATTCAGACTTGATATTTTTTATAATGTTGCTTTATTTCTTGTGGCTATTCACACGTCCTATTACCCTGATGTTCAAATTGCCAAAATCCGCCAATCGCAAAGACCCTAATTACAGTCGTCCGGACGGAACAAAGGGAAAATCTGATGGTATCCTTTATCTCGGAAACAGCTCCGATACAGGAGAAGAAGCATGGTTCAATAACACTGATGCGCGTACGCACTGCCTTTATCTAGGTACTACTGGCTCCGGTAAAACCTTCGGCTTGAAATCTTTCGCATGTAACGCTCTTTGCTGGGCTTCTGGTTACATCTATATTGACGGCAAGGCTGACACAGATTTGTGGAGTACGCTCTCGGCTATGGCTAGACGCTTTGGTAGAGATGATGATCTGTTAATCATGAACTATATGACTGGAAATGTCGGCGGGCGCGTGCCTTCCAACACCCTCAATCCGTTTTCCTCCGGCTCATCGTCCTATCTCACCAACATGATCGTGAGTCTGATGCCGGACGCTGATGGCGACAACGCAATGTGGAAAGAACGCGCCGTTTCTCTTATCAGCTCCATCATGCCCTGCCTCGTATGGAAACGAGATAATCAGAACATCCCACTCAGCATCAGTATCGTGCGCCAGTACCTAACCTTCAAAGCAGTTATCAAGCTATCGCGAGACTCTTCAGTGCCAGAGCATTTGCGAACGTCACTGCGTGCCTATCTAAATGAGTTGCCCGGTTATGTGGATACTGTATTTGACGACGAAGGCAACGAAAAGCCCATGCCTCCAGATGCCGGCGCAGTTGACACATCCGTTCCACGCCAGCAACATGGCTATTTGTCAATGCAGTTCACGAGATCCATGTCATCTCTGGGTGATGATTACGGCTTTATTTTCGATACGCAAGCGGCAGATATAGATATGTCTGATGTGGTGCTGAACCGTCGAATCCTTGTCGTCCTTATTCCAGCACTAGAAAAATCCGGCGATGAAACGGCTAATCTCGGAAAAATCATTTCCTCAACCCTAAAAGGGATGATGGGGGCAACTCTCGGCAGTACAGTTGAGGGCGATACCGCCACCGCCATTGAAAACAAACCGACCACCTCCTCCACGCCATTTATGGCGATTTTTGACGAAGTCGGCTATTACGTCGCGCAAGGGATGGCTGTCATGGCTGCTCAGGCTCGTAGCCTGGGGTTCTCACTTATATTTGCCTCGCAAGATTTGGCTGCAATGGAAAAACGTGTCAAAGAAGAAGCTCGGTCCATTACGGCAAACTGTAATATCAAGCTTTTCGGTAAGCTTGAAGACCCAACCCAAACCAAGGATTTCTTCGAGAAAACCGTCGGAACGGCACTGGTGACAGAAGTGTCCAGTTTCGCCCGCGGACAACCTGGCACTTTAGGCAGAGGTTACGTCGACACGCAGAGTGCAGGCATTCAGTTGCGTGCGCGAGTCACCTACGATGTCCTAAAAGGATTCACCGAAGGACGCGCCATCTGCTCCTTCGGTGAGATAGTAAACGAAATACAGATTTTCAATTCCGATATCGGTCATGCTAAAGCAATGCGCGTTCATCGCTTCCTTCCCATTCCGCCTCCATCGGAAGCTGCACTCGAAGGTCTGCAAATGGTAGACGGCATCCTCCGTCGTTTCCGCAATCCCAAGTGGAATCCGAAACAGGTACAAATGCTGCCAAACACAAATATCGATGCGCTAGTCCGGGGCATTGCCTCTGCCAAAAAAGCGGACATTGCTCTACTTGAATACGGCATACAGGCTGTTGCCTTTGTCGCCGAAGCTCATAAAACGATCAAACCGGAAGATGCGTTACCGCCAGCAGAAAGACAAGAAACGACGACGGATATCCATCCGTCACCGCCCGTAGCAGAAGCAGAAAAAGCTGCGGCTATGGAATTGGCCAAAGTCGGAGGACCATTAAGCTGGAGCGAAGTCATCGGTGCCAGCGATACAGTGAGAAAGATTAGCACTGATACAGAACCACAACAACGCACCGCACCACCAGTGATACCAGGTGAAGAAGAGGCAGCGGCTCAGATCAAAACACCATTTAGCTGGGGAGATGTTATCGGTGCTACACCAGTTGTGCCTGATACAACAGTCGCTGATGAGTCGGAGAAACTGCCAGTCGACTTGGAAAATATCGTCGATAAAGACGATCCTTCCAAAAAAGAATAAAACCCTGTTAATGGCTATTCCACCGTCTTCATCACCAGAGAAATGTAGTGTTACTGCATAAACGTCTGCTTTTTATCCAACCAACTGCTTGATACCAATTATAGTCCTTTAAGCTAAGAATCGTGCATGTTATACTGTGACATGACTTATTCAATATCACTCAGGCGTAAAGTTATATCATACGTAGAAAAAGGCGGCGGCAAGCGTGAAGCGTCCCGCCTTTTTCAAATATCTCCAGATACTTTGTACAGATGGTTAAACAGCGAAGATCTAGCTCCCAAGAAGCATGGTTCGCGCAATCGTAAGATTGATAAAGAAAAACTGCGGCGTGAAGTTGATAATAATCCAGATGCACTTTTGCGCGAGCGTGCTGTAATTTTTAATGTCAGTCCCAGTGCAATTTCTCAAGCTTTAAAGAAGATGAAAATCGTAAAAAAAAGAGCGTAGATATT
>JAGLRU010000037.1 GCA_023136145.1 Alphaproteobacteria bacterium | reverse complement strand
GCTCCTGCAGGAGCTGGTGTGCCGTTTTGATCCTGACCGCTCCAATAGAATTTGTGTTTTCCAGTGGAGAGTTCCGCGTTCTGCGAATAGACGACGTTGCTGTCTTTGTCGAGAATGGTTACGGTTCCGGCGGCTGCATCTGAAGGCATATTGTATGACATTTGCATGACGCCGGAGCCAGGATATTCGAACTGGTTTCCATCCAGAGCTACATTTAGCCCGATATAGCTAAGACCCAGCGTGGTCTGGTTGGTTTGTGACATATCTAGCATTTTAGACATGGTATCGTTCATTTTTATTTGCTGCTCTACACCGGAAAAGCTAACAAGCTGGTTTGTGAATTGTGTGGAGTCCATCGGTGCGAGTGGGTCTTGATTCTTGAGCTGTGTAGTAAGTAGTAGTAGAAACTGGTCAAAGTTCTGATTGAGCATAGTTGAATCTTTGGCGGCGACTGTTTCCGGTGCCGTTGTTGGTGTTGCCGCTGTGGGGGTTGCAAAAGTCGTCGCCGGATTGCCTGCTATGCTTGTTGTCATTTTTTATTTCTCCTAAACCATGATGTTCACGCCGCTTTGCGTGATGTATCCGTTTGTTTGCATTGCTATTTGTGCTTGAAGGGTTTTTTCGGCGGACGTTCCGTTTATATGTGCGGCGAATTCGTCTGCATCGCCGTTGCTGCTGTCATACTCTTCTGTGGATTGCTGATTGCTTTGCTGACGTAGATCAAAGCTTAGAGAATTTTCGTCGGCATCAAGTCCGGTTTGTTGCAGAATTTTTTCGAGGTGGGGCGAATCTTTTTGCAGAAGTGCCAGTGTTTCCGGTTTATCGACTGTCATGTGTGCACTGATTTTGCCGTCTTTCCCGAATTTTAGTTTGATGTCAAGGCGACCCAGCTCGGCTGGTTCCAATTGCAGGGTCATGCTCTCGATTCTGGAGTTGATTCCGCGCTGTAATTGCAAATTGACCATCTGCGTGAGAGGGCTTGGCTGGCTGCGTGCTGAGGTAAGATAATTCGTAAAGTTCTGGGTGTTTAGCGTATCTACGGAGAAGGGCGATAGAGTCTTTGCGTCGCTGGCCAATCCTTGCTGTTGTCCACCAGTTTGCGAGCCGAAGCCGTCGGAACTGAAACCTCCATCACCAGTAGTGGTCATGGCATGGAGCGTAGACGAACTGATGCCTAAACCGGCAATTCTTGCCGTTAGTGGCTGTTGTTGTGGTGGCTCTGTATTTTGTGTCGGTGTTGCCGCCTGTGGTTGGTGAGGCGTTGTGTTCTTCGTTGCATTCTGTTGAGCTGTTGTGTGGGCGAGCGTTTCTGTGTTTCCTGCCGGAAGTGTTGGCGTTTGAGCTAGTGTTGTTGTGGATGTGCCCCCGGGAGTTAGCGGTTTTTCCTGCCCTAAGAATTTGGTGAGTACAGCCAGTTGATGTTCAATGACGGGCTGTTCTATGCCATTCTCTTTGAGAAACAGGATAAGCTCTTCTGTAAGCTGTAGGAGTGCATCATTGCCAGTTTCATCAGTGGTTGTTGAGAGCTGTGCGATTTTGTCTTTCAATTGTTGAAGCAGGAGGGTGGTATCTGTTGGAGCTGACGTATCTTGCGTTTGAAGGAATGATGGTATTTTCGTTGGGTCGCTGTTCTTTGCGATTAAGTCATGGATTTTGTTCAGAAGTGCGATTATATCTTTTTGAGAGATGTTGTCTTTCGGGATAGTCTCCTGAATTTCTGATGATAGGAACGCCGCTAGATCGCTATTTAGTGAGGATTGGATGCAAAAGATGCCGTTATTTTTTTGAAGCATTTCGGCGATCTGCGTTGCTAAGTCATCCGGTGTCAGGGATTGCAGGGAAGCCGGCAGAGGTTTCCCATCTTGCAGCATGGCGGCAATTTTTTCCGTCAGAGCCTGTAGGTCGTCCGGTGAGATTTGTGTTGTCGTATCTGTTTCAGTACTTTGCGGAGTTGTTTGAAGTTGCTGTGTAAGGGAAGTCAGAAAGCTTAGTAAGTCTTGCGAATCCGAGCCTTCGGCATGTTCTTGCGGGGGACTTATCATCCCCTGATTTTGCATCGCTGACATAAGATTCGTGACGTTCACAAAGAACCTCCTGAAGATATTCCTACTGTAGCCTTGCAGGTTTCATGCCATGTTCGGTTTTTAGTCATTACAGGCTTTGATCGATTGATAGAGATAGTGAGGCGGATTTGTAGGCCATTGCTTTCCCATCGTTTGAATAATTGGTTTGACGCTCTTCCGTTACGGCGTGACGGGCAGCTTCCAGAATGCGGTTGACTAGACGTTTAGTGCTGTTCTGAGCCAGATCAAGAGCTTGCAGGTTTTCTTCAAGGATGACGGAGAAGCTGGCGCGTTCCTTGTTCAGTTTCTCGCGGAGAGCAAGATCAAGCTCTTGCAATTCTTCTCTGCGTGCGGAAAGAGCCGTGATATTGGCATGGTATTGTTTTGCTAAAAGTTTTTTGTCTGCTTGCAAGGTCTTTATGGTTTTGAAATTTGCTTTCTTTAGGGCTTTTGTTTCTTTGACCAATAGGTTAGAAAAGGCGGAAATCACGATTAGAGTCTCCTGCACTTGTAAACTCAGGGGTGGCTTCTGATTTTCCTTTGGAGTGATTTTGATATTTTCTTTTTGCATGGTGTGTTCTCCTTACAGTTGCTGTTGCATTTGAATCATGACTTTCTGAAGCTGGTCGGAAATGCCAATGCCGTGACCGTTGGCCATTTGCTTGCCGTACTCTTGCACGAGCATTCCACGGAAAATATCTTCTCCCGCACCGCCGCCAAAGACTGAATCGGTTTTGATGCCTTTGAACATGTGAGACATCATTTCGGAGAGAAATACGGCCTCGAAATCTTGAGCCGCTGCTTTTGTCTGTTCGATTTGCTGCGGACTCAGATTTCCCGTTATGGGCTGGGAGATGGAGGATGGTGAAAAAACTGCGGCGTTTATCATGTCACATCACCTGAATGTCGGCTTGCAGCGCACCGGAAGCTTTGATGGACTGAAGGATTGTGATGATGTCTCGTGGGCCAACGCCAAGCGCATTGAGGTTTGAAACAAGTTCTTGCAGGCTGACACCTTCAGGTATGAGGGCGATTTTCTTGTCGCCGCTGTCGTCAATCTGAATGTTGCTGCGGGGGACGAGCACCGTTGAGCCTTGCTGCGAGAAAGGTTGTGGCTGCGATACCTGCGGTGTTTCGGTGATTCGGATTGTCAGGTTGCCCTGTGCGAGCGCGATGGTCGAGATTCTTACGTCCCTGCCCATTACGATGATGCCGGATCTCTCATCGATCACAACACGAGCCATCTGGTCGGGTTGGATGGCAAGCCGTTCAATGTCGGTAATCAGGTTGACCATGCCTGCTTTGTATCCGGGAGGTATTTTGAGTTCGACGGATGCGGGGTTTTGCGCGGACGCGGCCTGAAATTTTAGATGATCGTTAATGGCTCCGGCGATGCGGCGGGCTGTGGTGAAATCGGGATTGCGTAGGGATAGGCGTGTAGAGGTCATTTGTGCCAGAGCGAATGGAATTTCGCGCTCAACGATTGCGCCGGAAGAAATGCGTCCTGTCGTTGGGATGTTTTGTGTGACGGATCCGGCATCACCTTTGGCACTGAATCCGGCGATAGAGACTGGTCCCTGTGCTACGGAATAAACCAATCCGTCTGCTCCGAGAAGGGGTGTGACGAGCAATGTGCCTCCTTGTAGACTTTTTGCATCGCCAAGAGCAGAAACTGTAACATCAATGTGAGAGCCTTGATTTGTGAAGGGTGGCAGTAAGCCGGTGACCATAACCGCAGCGATGTTTTTGGTGTTCATGGATTCGTCGCGGACGTTGATCCCCAAGCGTTCCATCATCCCGATAATGCTTTGCTGGGTGAAGGGTGAGTTGTTGAGAGAGTCTCCAGTGCCGTTCAGTCCAACGACAAGGCCATATCCAACCAGCATATTATCGCGGACACCCTCGAACTCGACGATATCCTTGATGCGTGTGGTGATGTCTGCCTGTGCGGAGGAAATAAAAGCACTTTCGACCATGCCTGTCGCTAGTATTGTTAAAAGAAACAATCGATGCAGTCTTTTTAAATGTGTTTTCATTTCTATCCATCCTTGTTCATTGCTTTTCACGCAATGAATTCTTTTTCCCAATAAAGGGAGATGCCAGAACCATGCCAGAGTAAAAACTATGATTATCAGCGGGTTATCCGTGAGTTGTCGAAAAATGACGATAAAATACTTTGGTGAGAGGCAAATATTGCCGATTGGTTTTAAAGCTTTATGATGCTTATATATAAATATGAAAGTTGAGAATTCCGATAAAACATCAGGCACACGGAGTGCCTCCAAATCGAGCGCGAAGAAGCGCGGCGGCGATGGTACGTTCGACTCCATGATTCATAAGGCAGAGGAAACTGAATCGCAGTCGCCAGTTGTGCGCGCGGCTTCCGTTGGAGCACTTGACTCGCTTTTGGCGTTGCAGGAGGCTGATGGAAGCACGTCGGAGGAATCCAATCGGAAAGCCAGAAAACGAGCTTCTGACTTGATGGAGCACTTGGAAAAAGTCCGCATTGGGTTGCTAACGGGGGAATTACCGAAAAACGTTCTTTCGCAATTGGCGCATACAATTTCCACCCATCGGGATAAGGTTATGGATCCAAGACTTGCCGAAATCCTTGATGAAGTTGATTTACGCGCTCAGGTGGAACTGGCAAAGCTGGAAAATGTCGATAGTTAAGTAAAATAATTTTTCCGGAATTTTTCAAGTATTTCAATTTTCGTTCCAGACTGTTACAATGAAAGTTCTTAAATTTTGTATTACCGTTATTAAATTAGGAAAACATCCATGAACGTATTGCAGGAAGCTTCATCAACCATTCTGCCACCGGATTACAAACCCTCCAAAAAGGAGAAGTTTATGAATCCTGTGATGCTGGAATATTTTCGTCAAAAACTGCTGCACTGGCGTTCCGAGCTTTTGGTTGAGTCGAACGAGACTATCAAGGAAATGCAGGAAGACAATCTTCAAAAACCGGATATTGCTGACCGAGCTTCCGCAGAAACGGATCATGCGATTGAATTGCGGACGCGGGATCGTGAACGTAAGCTGATTTCCAAGATTAACGCCGCTCTTGAGAAAACCGAAGAAGGAACTTACGGATATTGCGAAGAGACAGGTGAACCAATCTCCATTAAACGTCTTGAGGCGCGTCCCATCGCTATCTTAAGTCTCGAAGCGCAGGAGCGTCATGAGCGTTTGGAACGTACGCAAAGGGATATGAGGGAGTAATAAGCCAAGCTTGTTGCCAATACTTGACCTGTCAAATAG
>JAGLRU010000369.1 GCA_023136145.1 Alphaproteobacteria bacterium | reverse complement strand
TTCGACACAGGAAAGCGTGCCAGTAAATGAAAGTCAAAAAATTCTGATTATTTCTACGTTGCTTAAAATTCAGAAGACTCTTGCTCTTACACCGGAAGAATTGTGCGCTATGTCCGGGAATTTGCCGGATGTATCATTTGTTAAAGGAAAGAAGGGACTGTATGACCGCCTTTTCGATAGAGAAAAAATCTTTGGCATTGCCGGTCAGGATGCAGACGGAAATCCGTTATACAATGTGCAGACAACGCTTCTTGCAGATAAAACGTTGGACAAGATTTCCACTCTGATAACTGCCGGTTTGGGAATAACGGAAACTGAATTGCTGGAACTTCTGGAATTTCTAGGTCGGGATACAACGGCTGATCAGATTATCGATCATACCTTGCTTTCCGATCTTTACCGTCATGCCCGCATTGCACGCGGATTGAAATTAAGTATCACTGATTTTATCGGTTCTGCCACACTGGCTTTAAATGCTACGCCATTGTTTGGAATAGAAGATATTCAATCCCTGCTGGAATTTGCCGCATGGCGAAAGACCAGTGTATTTTCTGTTGAGGAACTTGAGATCATATGCGAAGGCACAGAAGGGAAAACTATAAAATATCAGTACACAGCTGAAAGACTTGCTGCTGCTATCCTGGAAATCCAGAGTTCGGACCAGGTGGATAAAAAGAAGCTTCTGAAAGAATTTTTGCAACAACAATTTAATTTAACGGAAAGTCAACTTGATAACGAATATCTGATAAAGTTGACATCTGTTGATCTGGACAATGCCGGTATTGCAACGGCTCTGTCAGCTTCTTTTACCAATGGTATACCTGATAATATAAATGATTTTAATACATTGCGTGATTTGGCGCACGAGTTGGAACGCTATACACTGCTTTGGAAACAGCTTGATATGACAGCAGAAACAGTTAGTTATGTGCTTGCCGAAAAAGATGTTTTTGCTGTTACTGACTGGAAGGCATTGACATTAGAGAACCTCAAAAATCTCAACAACTATACTGCAATTATAAAACAAGATCGGGAGATGGAAAAGGATACACAACAAGCCTTGCGTTCCTATCAAACTACCGGAGAATTTTCTGCTGATGATATAAAGATACTTTCCAGCCTTTTTGACCAGCCTCAGGAATTGATTCATTCTCTGTCCAAAACTTTAACGCTTTCATCCGTTGGTATAGAAGCACTGAACTATATAAATCAGGTACAGACTGTTTGTGGAATATTGGGTATTGACGGCTATTCCTTGCAAAAACTAACAGCGATAACTTCGTCAGAATTGCTAAATGCCAGTAATATTATGTTAGGCGCACTGGCATCCAGATACGAAGATGAAAAGACACGTACAGAAAAACTGGAATCCCTTACAGATCAAATCAATACACAAAAGCGTGATGCGTTGTGTGATTATATTATTTCCCATCGGGAAAAATTTAAATTTAAAGACCGTAACGATCTTTATCAGTTCTTCTTGCTGGATGTGGAGATGGGCGGCTGTTTTAGAACATCACGGATCGTTTGTGCTATCAGCAGTGTGCAAATCTATATCAACCGTTGTCTTACCAATTTGGAACAATCCGATCCGTATCTTAATCCGGCAATTAAGGACATAAAAGTAAATCCAACATGGATTCCGGCGGATGAATGGGGTTGGCGAAAAAATTATCGTGTATGGGAAGCAAATAGAAAAGTTTTCCTCTATCCTGAAAATTATATTGATCCAACTTTGCGTGATAACAAAACTCATATTTTCAAGGAACTTGAAGATAATTTGTTGCAGCAAAAAATTACACAGGAAACGTCTGAAAATGCTTACAAAAAATATCTGGCACAATTCAGTGAACTAAGCCGTTTACGTTATGCAGGTTCTTTTTCCAAAGCCCCGCCGTTTGTTTGGGCAGGATTAATGCTTAATGACATAGAAAAAAATGCCGCGAAAAAAGATGATGATATATCACTGATGCTGACGGAAAATATGTTTGGTATGGAAGCCTTTGACAGTGATCGCGGCAAAATTGGGATGCATCAGTTTTTCCTATCTGAGAAAGCGGATAAAAATATTTATTACTTGTTTGCCCGAACTAATGTATCTCCATATCAGTATTATTACAGAACCTATCAACATTCAGGGGCGATATGGGGAAACTGGATAAAAATGGATTTACCGATCGAAGCGGAAGAAATTTCGACGCTTATGCATCAGGGTAAACTTTATATTTTCTGGAACGAGGTAAAAAGCAAAGAAATCAATAAGATCAAGGCTGGAAACGCACAAAGCAGCGGCGTTAATTTTGA
>JAGLRU010000368.1 GCA_023136145.1 Alphaproteobacteria bacterium | reverse complement strand
GAGGTTGGTACTGTGACACCGTTACCGCAGCCCGGGAATGATTCTCCGAGGCTTTTCAGAGATATTGCAAACCAGTCTATCGTTAACCGGATGGGATTTCCGGGCAAAGGGCTGGAAGTTTTTGCTAAAAATATTCTGAATTTCAAAAAGAAGCATCCAAATACGTCAGGTATTCTAGGCGTGAATATTGGCATTAATAAAGGGCAGGTTTCGCCAGTTGATGACTACCGGAAATGTATGGAGACGTTGGCACCGCTGGTGGATTACGTTGCGATAAATGTGTCTTCTCCCAATACTCCGGGTTTGCGGGATATGCAGAACGTGGAGGTATTGGATGGTTTATTGACGGAGATGATGGCTGTTAGGAAGAAACTTGCGTTGAAATCGCCACCGCAAATTTTTCTTAAGATTGCGCCTGATCTGGATCAGAAGCAGCGTGCGGACATCGCTGAAGTTTCTATGAAGCATTGTATTGATGCGTTGATTATCTCGAATACAACGGTGACCCGTCCGGCGGAATTGAAGAATGAGCTTAAAGAGGAAAGCGGTGGATTGAGCGGTCGGCTGATTAGGGAACTTTCGACAGAAGTGATTCGCGATTTTTATCGACTTACGAAGGGTTCTATCCCAATCATAGGTGTGGGAGGAATATCCTCAGCTGAAGATGCCTACGAGAAAATTAGAGCAGGGGCATCGTTGGTTCAGATTTATACGGCATTGCCGTATAAAGGACCATGGGTCGTTTCAGGGATACTTGACGGGCTTGCAGGGCTTTTGAAAAAAGACGGATACAAGCATGTTTCCGAGGCGGTAGGCACTGAAGTAAACATTGAAGAAAAAAAGGTAAAGGCCGGTGTCGGGTAAAGTCTCGACAAAAAAGAAGGGCATTTCCATATCTGAAGACAAAAGCATCAGATTGAGTTTGTTTGACCGTCCGCTTGCGAGCGGAAAGGTGTCGGAAGGCTTTACACTTTATAATTATCTGACATTTAAAAACATCGTTATTGGTCTTGGCTTTCTGACGGTTTTTATTTTTTTGTGCATTACGGCATCGCTGCGGATTGTTTTTCTGTTTCTTGCGCTGGCGGTATTTCTTGTGCTGGCGGTGATGGAAATGTCCTCTCGTCGCAGGTGGGAGTTAGACTTGCTTGGGCAGCTTAAGAAAATGAGCAGTGATTATGATCGCCTCGTGCGTGAAGTAGCTCGCAACAGGAACGATACGGCATCGCTCAGAAAGAAACTTTCTGATGCTGGCGGGATGCTGGTACGTAGCTATGAAAGGCCGCCTGGTGAAGTGGCCGAGCAGCGTATGGTAAGGGAGTTGGCAGAGCAGCTTTCCCGTTTAAGCGATCTTTCTTATGAAGAGAAAACGGTTTCCGATGTGGACGGTGTTGTGGGAACTGCGATTTCTGATGGAACAGGTGAGAATTTTACGGGCGAGAATTTGACGGAGGCTCAGGTTCTTCAACTGGTCAAGACTGCGCTTCAGCGGGATCGCATCGATTTGTTTTTGCAGCCGATTGTCAATCTGCCGCATCGCAAGTTGCGATTCTATGAGATGTTTTCGCGAATCCGAATCAAGTCGGAGACTTATCTTCCAGCAAAGCAATATATTGAAGTTGCGCGCAGGCAGGATTTGATGCCAATTATCGACAATCTTTTGTTGTTGAGGGGATTGCAGGTGATTCGCAATACGGAAGAGGGACAGTATAACCGCGCCTTCTTTTTCAATATTACCAGCCCGACACTCAACGATCCAAAATTTATGGGGGATCTCGTCGAGTTCATCTCTCAGAATCGAACTTTGGCTCCTCGATTGATTTTCGAGATGGGACAGCATGACCTTGCCACGATGGGTGCGGATATGCTTCCGGTTTTTGAGGGATTGTCTAAGTTGGGTTGCCGGTTTTCGATGGATCAGGTGAAATCTGTGGCATTTGATTTTGAGCAGCTTGCTGCGCGTCATATCAGATTCGTTAAAATAGAGGCTTCCTTGATGATGAAGGAGTTAGGGGAAGTTGAGGGATTGCAGCGTATGAAGCGGCTGAAAGCTGAATTTGACCGAAATGGTATTGATGTGATCGTGGAAAAAATCGAAACTGAACGGCAGATTCTGGAAGTGCTAGAAGTATACATAGATTATGGGCAGGGGTATCTTTTCGGAAAACCGATTCTTTACGACAAAAATTAAATATTAGTTTTTTTTCGTTAGAATATATTTTGATTTCGTTGTCTTTTTAAATTATTCCAAATATATCAATGGGATGCTTGTATTATTAAAAATACTTAAAATTATTCATAAATTCGATTAAATTTGACGCTTTTTAAAAAAAGACGTAATATTAAAGTGTCAAGTCTATACAGGTGTGGTGTGCGTTTTAATGAAGGAAAATCCATGAGCGGTTCATCTAAGCGTGCTAAGTCGCCGTCCATAGCGGCGTTTATGCTATTGCCACAGTTAGGTATAGGCTTTCGGAAGTACAGTTTTATCGTGCCGGTGTTTATCCGTACGATCGCCGTAATGTTTGAACAAGCAAATCTTCTTCCTTCGAATCACCCAGCTATTAGGTACGGAGCTGAAGGGGTTAAAAGGTATTCGTTTGCGGACTTGGTTGGGGAGGCGTGGTACAATCTTCGTTCTACTGATGCGACGGCTCAGCAGTGGAGCATTTTTGCTTCTGTGGTGCTTATGGTTTTCTTTGTCGCATTGTCGATGGTTATGGCATTGTTCAGGGCTTCAACCATGCTTGTCAGCACAGCTAGCGCGCAGATTTTTGACAGTGTGCTGGGGCTTCCTACGGATATGGCCAGCGTGGCGATGGTGCCGGAATATGGGCTAGGCGTTCAGATGTTTGATAAGGCCGTTCCGGCTCTTGGAGGTGCACACGGGGATTACGGCATCATGATTCTGGATAAGATACTGCGTCAGGGCATCATGAACGTTGGTGGTCCTACCCAGAATGCGCTTGGTGCATTGATGCAGATTTACAATACGGGCGTGCTGGTTATTGCTGGAATCATGCTGTTTTGGGCAGTTTTATCAGTTGTTGTGGACACGGCCAAGACAGGTCAGCTCGGCGGTGGGCGGCATAACATGGTTTGGGCACCCATTCGCATTGTTTTTGGGCTTGGATTGCTTATTCCTCTTGGACTCAGCGGTTTTAGTTCGGGGCAGTTTATGGTGATGAAACTTGCCGAATGGGGATCCAACTGGGGCACACATGCATGGGTAGCGTATGTCACGGCTGTTGTAAATGATAACTTGATTGCAGCGTATGGCGGAGAGAATCCCAGCGGTCTTATAAACCAGTACGTTCGTATGTGGGTTTGCGGCATCGCATACAACAGCTACATTTCGCAGTCGCAGGGTGTAGCGGCAAATCCTAGATATTATGTACTTCCGCGTCTTTCAGCAAGTGGTTTGGTAGATATTGGAACACAGAGTATTTCTTACACTAATGTTACTGGTGGGAATGTTTGTGGCACGATAACATATCCTACGGTAAGAGACCCTGCGCTTATGCTAGCTGGCTTGCCTATTGTGTCTTCTCTAACTGCTCAGGAGATTGCTAAATATAAAAGAACGATGATTATGGCTTATGCTGATCTGTTTGTTAAGATGGACGGCCTTGGTAAAGCCATAGCCGCGCCCTGTCCACCTGGATTGTTTTGTGCTCAGATAGGGACATTGGGGCCACTAGCGAATGACTTTGCTTGCGGTTTTGTTAACGCCCATTTTAATAATCCGGATGTTGCGTTAGGTCCTAATACGATGGATTGTAATTATGTTGGTTATTGTAATTCCGGAATTCCGGGATCTGGTGCTTATCCAGATATAAGCTGTATTGTCCAGATGATTACGAATGCTAACACCGCTATCGCTGCGGCGCAGGGTACGCTCGTCCCTCCTGTGGGGGCTCTCGGAAATCTTGCCAACTTTATAACTGGTGTTAATTTTATAACTGATGTCGAGCAACGGGGATGGGCAGGTATGGGGATATGGTATCACCGGATTGAAACGATGAATGCGGCAGTCGCTGGTATGCAGACACCAAAGGTATCCATTACGGCCGGAGATCCAGGCAAGGGTCGTATGATGGGACATGCGGATAAAGTAAATGAGATTCTTGCTGCCTATGATGAATGGTGGTTTTATCGTCATAATGATCCAAACTCAGCTGCTGGTGCTCCTGCGAATCCGTTGCTTACATCGGATGGTCCTGGCAACAATCTTGAAACATCTCATAAAATGTCTTCTCTTAAGGATTTTGCTTATAGTTTGGCTTCTATCACCCCCATGAGTTTTGCGGAGAGTCTGGCCAATTTTATTGGTGAAAAAATGGGTTCTTTTCTTTTTAGCGTGATAGATCCGGCAGATGATGATACCTATCCTTTGGCGAAGCTTGCCAAGGTAGGAGAGAAGATGATGGCACTCTCTACCCTTATATACTTCACGCTGGCTGTAATAGAAATTGTAGTAACTGGGTTTGCATGCGGTATGGCAACTGATGCTGCCGGAAACGTAGTTTCTGTCGGGACGTTCAGTGTTTGTGGTGCGGCGGCAGAGATGGCGGAAAGCGCTTTTCCTCCAATATTTTTGACCACAGCTTCGATGATGCATTTTGGCGGCATATTGATGAGATATTATATACCACTTCTTCCGTTTATCAGTGTGGCTCACTCTGTATTGACGTGGATGATTTCTGTATTTGAGGCCACCATGATGGTTCCTCTTGCGGCACTTGCTCATTTGACTACAGAGGGAGAGGGGATATCAGGCCACTCTAAGCAGATATGGATTCTTTGGCTGAATGTCTTGATGCGTCCTGTTCTGACGGTAATAGGTTTTGTTGGGGCATTTCTTATTTTTAATACTTTTGTTGTTTTTCTTCATGAGGTATTTTCGGATGCTGCGACGATTGGATTTACTGGCACTGGATTGGGTGGGTTTCTTTCTAAAGGAATGTATTCCATCATCTATGTTTTTATCATTTATTCGGCGGCAACTTCATGCTTTAAGCTTTTGGATTTGATTCCTGATGCTCTGTTCAGATGGTTAGGTGGTTCACCGGATAAATCCTTTGATTCAAACACGGCGGGTGCTTTGAATGCTTTCAGTAACGTTGCTATGAGCTTTGGTTCTGGCTACGGTAAAGCAAAGAGGCCACGTCCGAAGAAAAAGAAGGATGATGCGTCACTTGGAGGTTCATCAGGGGCGATCAGCCCGGGTGGATTGACACGGTATAATATTAGTTAACGAACTTCTCTATCACGCCCTTGCTGGAGCCTTAAAACTTCGGCGGTGGTGGGTTTTTGATTTTGAAGGGTGTTAACTCAATCTGAAAACGTTCTAATAGCTTATGCAATATCAGCAATTTCCCAGTCAACCGGTGAGTGCCCGTGCTGCTTTAAGTATTTGTTTGCCTTGAGGAAATGTCCACAACCCATAAAACCGCGATGTGCGGACAGTGGCGATGGATGCGGTGCGGTAAGGATGAGATGCTTTTCACTGTTGATAAATGCACCTTTTTTCTGGGCATAAGCTCCCCATAGCATAAAGACGACATGCGTAAGCCTGTCATTGATTTCGCGAATTACAGTATCCGTGAATTCTTCCCATCCCTTACCCTGATGCGAACCGGCGGAGGCTTGTCGCACTGTCAGAGTTGCGTTTATCAGCAGGACACCTTGTCGCGCCCAGTGTGTAAGATCGCCATGGCGAGGAATTTCGGTTCCGAATTCCTGTTTGATTTCCTTGTAAATATTCAGCAGGCTTGGCGGGATCGGAACGCCCTTCTGCACTGAGAATGCTAGACCGTGCGCTTGATTTGGGCCGTGATAAGGGTCCTGTCCTAAGATAACGACCTTGATATTTTCAAAGGGTGTTGTATTGAGTGCGTTGAAAATTTCAGCACCTTTCGGATAAACGACCCGTCCTGAATTTTTCTCCTGTTGCAGGTATTTCTTTAGCTTCACCATATATGGGCAGTCGAATTCCCCCCCAATTATGGCAAGCCAGTCTTTCGGTAGTTGTATCGCGCTTTTTTTCGTCATAATGTTTCTATGCCATAGGGATATTAGGAAGTCCACACTACACTGAACCGGAGTTGGTTTTTTAGATACAGACTGAATGTTTTTTGAGATATGATATTCTTTACTTGTAATCTTTGATTAAGGAGATGGAGCAGATGGCAAAAGATAGGCAAAAAAAGGAAGCTAAAAAAGCCCCTAAAAAAACGGCGGATGAAAAGAGAGCGGCAAAACGCGAAAAGAAAAAAAATAAAGCGGGATGATAGCAGCGTTACTTGCTTTTTGAAGTATCCATTGTGGACGGTGGCTCGGTTTTTTCTGGAGCAGGCGCGTTCTTGGGTTTGGAACTGTTATTGCGCTGATCTCTGGCATCCAGCATGCTTTGGATTTTACGCATTCGATCTTTACATACGATGTAATATTCATATGAATATGCCGCACAAGGATCCTTCTTTTTTTCCGCAACAGATGCGACAGTTGCTGGCGTGTTGGATGAGGTAGTTTGTGGCTTTTTCGGAGGAGATTCTTTTGTTATGGCCAAACTCGAAAATCCTGTAATAATTGCCAGTGTTGCGAATATACAAAGCCAAAAACGGATTGTTGCCATGATGCTCTCCAGAAATAAAAGACATTACAGCCTATAACGAATGCCTTGAAAAATATTAATATTTTTCAAGGGGATGTTTTATCTTTCGATGATTCTGATGGTGGAGTTGATGCTTTCTGAACGCGATAGAAACCATGTTGCTTTTTCGATGATGATTTATTTTTCGAATCAGCATCTTTTTTTTCTTCCTGTTTCTTTTTAATCTGGAGCGCGACGCGCCGCTGGCATTCTTTATAAGGTTTGATGTAATTTTGTTGGATGTCCAGCACGTCTTCGCGACTAAGGAGATCGTAGCATTTCTGGATTGATGTTACGGTGAAAGATTTTGCCTTTTCCGGCGGGGCTTCCGTTGAAGCTTTCTCCTCCGCTTCATCGGCGTTGTAATAATTCATTTGAGCTGATGCTGTGATCGATATGCAGAAAGCCGCTAATGGAAGGCAAAAAACAAGAGTCAGGAGATATTTTTTGATACTTTTCATGCTGTAAATATTCTTGACATATTGTTGCGCCGGAGTCAACCCCGTTTAGAAAAAACGGCTTTCTGTACTTTCCTCTTGTGATAGTCTTCTTCCATGAAGATTTTATTTATCACATCTACACGCATTGGTGATGGCGTGTTGTCAACGGGTGCACTTGGTTATTTAATTCGGAAATATTCTGACGCGGAAATAACTGTTGCCTGTGGTTCTCTGATTTCTGGAATTTTCGAGCAAGCACCAAATGTTGTGCGTGTTATTTCCATCAAAAAAGAACCTTATGCTATGCATTGGCGCAAGCTGTGGATTGAAACAGTTGGAACCAAATGGGATATCGTCATTGATCTTCGCAACAGCTTGATGTCGCGGTTGCTGCGTGCCAAAAAAAGGTATATTTGGGGAAAACAGGACAAAAAAAAACATAAAGTAGAGCAGATCGCTGACGTGATAGAAGCATCGCCTACTCCTTCTCCCGTTTTGTGGTTTGATGACGGGATACGCCAAAAAGCTGAAGTTCTTATTCCGACAGGCTTGCCAGTTCTTGCTATAGGGCCCACAGCCAACTGGCCAGCCAAGACATGGTCTGCGGAGAATTTTATCGACCTGATTGGCAGACTGACTTCATCGGAGTCCATTTTTCCATTGGCGCGTGTTGCTATTTTTGCGGCTTCCGGTGAAGAGGAGATAGCCTATAAAGTTCTGAACGCCATTCCTGAGGATCGGCGTATAGACGTTATTTCCAAAACCTCTCCGGTTGTGGCTGCTGCTGCTCTCCAGCGATGCTGTTTTTATGTTGGGAACGATTCCGGTTTGATGCACTGTGCGGCGGCAGCCGGAGTGCCAACGCTTGGTTTATTTGGCCCTGGTTGGCCGCGTATGTATCGTCCGTGGGGGGAGCATTGTGCCTTTGTTTCAACACCAGAAAATTTTGATCAACTTACAAATTATCCGAAATATTCCCCGCGCACAGCTCCTTGTCTTATGAAGTCACTAACAGTAACAGCTGCTTGTACAGCAGCCGTTGATCTGTGGGAGAAAGTATCCGTATCCTCGCGTAGTGAGACTAAACAGTGAATTTCATTCATGCAGATGTTTCAGTCATTGAAAAGATCAGATCGACGTTCGGCGACGAGCAAGCCAGCTACCTGCACTTCAGGGACGGCTTTACATACGTTGCTCTTGACGGGAATAAAATTGCTGGTTTCATTTCCGTGAACATCAAAAAATTTCCAGACGGCACGAATAAAACCATCGAAAGTTATATTGACGTTATAGAGGTCAGCCAAGATTTTCGAAGGCGGGGAATAGCGAAAAAGTTGCTGAAACTGGTGGAAAAAGAATCAGAAAAACGGAGATTGCAACAGATAAGAGCATGGAGCTCAGACGACAAGAAAGAAGCTCTCGCTATGTGGCGAAGTTCCGGCTTTCAGATGAAACGGCAGGAGATCATTTCAGCCGTCACGAAAAAGCCAGTAAAGGGATACTTTGCCGCTAAAGTTCTCGGTCAGCGCCAGTCATAATTACTGATTCACATTAGCGAAATCGCTGTTTATTTTCTCTATAGCTGCACGTTCATGAGCTACTGCGGCTTCTCCGGTCATGCCAGTCTTTCGAAACAACATGGTTTCACGGAAGGTTTTTCTGGATTTCAGGGATGTTTGATAACGCACGAATTTTACGCGCTCCCAGCCATTTGAGCGCATACATCCTTCAAAATCGTTGAAATCAGAATGCGCTACTTTTTTGACACCATAACGTGTTGGCGTATCATAGTAGGAGAGATCACCGGACGCATTTAAGGCGCGGCGATATTCGCTGTGTGTGTCTGGTGGCGTGGCTTCACGCAAGGCATTCAATTCAACTAATTCATCTATAACACGCACGCATGTGGCGATATGCTCATCCAGTTGCTGTTGTGCTTTGGGACCTGTCATATATAGCGCAGAATTATCCTCAACGCGCTGCCAGTAAGCTTGCCCTAATGGAGGCAGAGGAGAACACGCCGTTACCGCAATAATTCCACCAGCCGCCAAAACCGAAGCTATCTTGAATTTCATAAGAATATCATCTCCTAATCACAGATACGTTAATCAGTCTTACAGGATAGACCATTTTCCTTTAAAAAAAAACAATCTTATGGTGTTGATTTATCAGATTGTCTCCACCATGTTTCAGTTACAATTCCATAAACAGGAACAGAGGCAGGTCGTTGAATGTTTGCTGCATAAGCCACCAGATCACGATTCAGATAATACATTGGAATCATGTAATAATTCCACATAATTGCTCGATCCAGCGCACGCGCACGTGCCACAAGAGACGGACGGTCTGGAGCTTGTGCGATGCTGTATGTTAAAGCATCTACCGCCGGATTTTCGACACCAGCGTAATTTCTAGTGCCTTTGCTTCGCGCAGCCGTAGTTCCCCAGTAATTGGGCTGTTCATTGCCGGGCGAAAGTGTATTGATCCAGCGGTACATTACCATATCGTAGTCGTAAACATCCAGTCTGCCGGTGAATTGTGCCGAATCGACCGTCCGAACTCTGACTGTGAGCCCCATTTTTTTGAGGGTGCGTGAAAATTCCAACGCGATCTTTTCGTCGGCGGGAGCGTTTAGCAGAATTTCAAAACTGAAAGGTTCTCCGGTTTTCTGATTAACGAGAGTCTGGTCTTTATATATCCATCCAGCTTTTCGAAGTAGTGTCATGGCTTTTCTCTTATTGTTGCGCATATCCGACGAAGGAGGATGCCACATCTCTCCAAAAACTTCCGGAGGCAGAGAATCTCGATATTTTTCCAGTTGCTTTAGCTCCTCGCCTTGTGGTTTGCCGGAAGCAGCAAGCGTACAGTTGGGAAAGATGCTGTCGATTCGCTTGAACGCGCCGAAAAACAGGCTTTTGTTAACCCATTCAAAATTGAACATTAGGTTTAGTGCCTCGCGCACACGCCGATCTTGAAACAGTGGGCGGCGCGTGTTGAAGATCATGGCGCGAAGCCATTCTGGACGTCCGTGAGTGATTTCCTCTTTGACAAACCTGCCCTCACTTAACGCACGAGAATCGTAGGAAGTTATCCATTTATGTATGTTGTATTCGCGGCGCAGGTTGTAATCCCCTGCTTTGAATGACTCCAGTGCGATGTCTTCGTCACGGTAATAAGTATAGGTTATGGTGTCGAAATTATATTGCCCTACGTTCACCGGTAAATTTTTCGCCCAGTAATCCGGGATGCGTTCATAAACGATTTTGCGCCCGGGTTCGATGGATTTGATTTTGTAGGGGCCGCTTCCCAGAGGCGACTCCAGTGTTGTTTTGCTGACATCATGCTTTATCCAATAATGCTTTGGCAGAATTTGCATCATGGCGAGAATCATCACGGACTCGCGATCATACCCATCCCCGAATGTGAATTTAATATCTTGCTCTGACAGGATTTTAACGTCATTGACAAGTCCATAAACTCTTCGCCGGACGGGATGTCCGTGTTTGCGGAACATTTCATAGCTGAACTTTACGTCCTCTGCTGTTATAGGACGACCATCATGAAACTTTGCCTTCTTGTGGAGATGAAAAACAATCCATGAACGGTCGGGCGCGACATCAATGCTCTCAGCTACAAGTCCGTAGAGCGTGAAAGGCTCGTTCCATGCTCTCTGCATCAGCTTGTCGTTGATAAGCTCCAGCCCTTCTGCACTGTTGCCGAAAATAACGAGGTTATTCAGATTGTCAAACGTGCCGCTTTTGGAAGTTTTAAGGATGCCTCCCTTTGGCGCATTCGGGTTAGAGTAGTCGAAATGTTTGTAGTCCGCCGGATAGCGTGGCTGACCATGCATGGCTATCGCGTATGTATGCTCTGCATTAGCAATGGAGGGAAAAAATAGCAGTAGTGCGAAAATCCAGCGGATCATTCTGGCTTTTTCCCATCCTGCAACACTTGGGCAAGGCTTCTCTGTGGGCGCGCTCCGACATGTGAAATAATCTCCGCCGCCGCTACGGAGGCGATATGTCCGCACTCCTCAATGGATTTGTTCCGCGTATAGCCATAGAGGAACCCCGCCGCATATAAATCTCCTGCGCCGGTAGTATCCGCGACTTGTGATACGGGCGTAGCTTTTATCTCAACCATTCTATCTTTGCTGACGATCATGGAGCCTTCGGCTTCTTTGGTGATGACGGACAGTTCACAATGCGGAAGTATCTCAGAAGGCTTGCTCGTTCCGTACAGAGACTGGATTTCCGCCTCGTTTCCGAACAGAATGTCTACATGATCTTTGATGAGTTCCAGAAAATCATCCCGATGTCTATCCACGCAGAACGGGTCGGAGAGCGTTAGGGCGATTTTCTTTCC
>JAGLRU010000367.1 GCA_023136145.1 Alphaproteobacteria bacterium | reverse complement strand
TTGATTCTTAATACGAAGTACTATACCTCGCCGCTTGGGGCGGGGTTCTTCATTAACTTCCTTGAAGATATTTATACGTTTTAAATTTCTTGATGTAAGATCGTGCTTTGATTTTATTCATGAGATTTCAATTATCTTTGTATATAAATTTGTTTCAAATCAATAACTGTATTATCTGGATTTAAATATTGAATTTTATAAGTTCCCTCTTTAACTCCAGTAATATTTATTCCGAATATCTCACTATTTGGGTATTTTTTACTTACAACTGTAGTTACAACATATATTTTAATTGTGTTCTCATCGACAATTTTTTCTACATTTTTGACAGCTAATACTGAACTTACCCAAGTTGGTTTTTGCGTAAATTCTTTTAAACCGCTAACATCGCCACGGATAATAAGCCAATTAGGATTTTTATCCTGTCCTATTATGGATAATCCGCCGACTTGTTGAATAAATTCCCAATTACGGTGTTCTGAAACGTTAGAACATCCACTTAAAGTCAACATCCCTAGTAGTAATATACTAAAAAAGTTCATTTTTGGGTGTCTCCTATTGTTTGGGCAGTAAAATAGTGGAGTTAGGCTAGAATCTAGCAGATTTTTAGAGGTGGTCTTAAACCTGTTACAAATGTAGAAATCATGAATAACCTTTCTTGCTTTACATGATTCTAATGTAGGAATAACAATACAATAGAAACACCTTCCGGCATTAGGGACGTACCTTGATTGAATATATTAGCACACGGAGCCAGACACCGCGCTTGAGTTTTTCGGAGTCGATGCTGGCTGGTTTGGCGGAGGCCGGTGGGTTGTACGTCCCGAGTTTTCTTCCGAAGCTGTCGGCGGGTGATGTTGCGAGCATGGCGCATCAGCCGTATCTCGAAGCTGCATGGCGCGTTATCCTTCCGTTTGTCGGGGACGATATACCCTCGGCGGATTTAATTAAGCTTCTCAAGGCGACCTATAAGAATTTCGGGCATTCGGATATTGCGCCGCTTCGCCGATTCGATGACAATTTTTATATTATGGAACTGTTTCACGGGCCTACACTGGCGTTTAAGGATATAGCGTTGCAGTTTTTGGGGCAGGTGTTCGGGTATATTTTGTCGCGGAAAAAACAAAAGGTGACGATTATCGGCGCGACGTCCGGCGACACAGGTTCCGCCGCGATTGAGGCTTTCAAAGGAATGGAAAACGTCAATATCTTTATTTTGCATCCGCACAATCGCGTGTCGGAAGTGCAGCGTCGCCAGATGACGACTATAGATGCGTCTAATGTTTTTAATATCGCGGTCGAAGGCAACTTTGATGACTGTCAGTATATGGTCAAGGCGATGTTTAATGATCGAAAATTCTGTGATGAGATGCAGCTTTCAACTGTTAATTCTATTAACTGGGCGCGGATAATGGCGCAGATTGTGTACTATGCTTTAGCGAGTGCGCGTGTTCATGCTATGACCAAAAAACCAGTAACGTTTTGTGTGCCGACCGGGAATTTCGGCAATGTTTATGCTGGATATGTGGCGCAGATGATGGGTGCGCCCATCGAAAAGCTGGTTGTAGCCACTAACCGCAACGATGTATTGCACAGGTTTTTCGAGACTGGTGAGATGAAAGGTGAAGGCGTGGTGCCGAGCATCAGCCCAAGTATGGATATTCGGATCGCCAGTAATTTTGAGAGGCTTTTGTTCGATCAGTACGGACGCGATGGTTCAATCGTGGGGCAGACTTTGAAGCAGTTTCGTGAAAAAGGGTCGTTCCAGCTTGCACCTGAAATTATGACGCAGTTAAAGAAGAGTTTCGTCAGCGGCAAACAGGATGATGCGGAAACATTGAGCGTTATTGAGAGAGTGTATCGGCAAAGAAAATATATCCTCGATCCGCATACGGCGGTTGGAGTTGGCGTTGCGGAGGAATATCAGAGGAAAAATTCAGACAGCGTGATTGTGTCAATCGCTACGGCGCACCCGTCCAAATTTCCAAAAGCTGTAAAAAAAGCAATAGGTATAGAGCCTGAACTGCCACCGCAACTGGCTGATTTGTATCAGAGGGTTGAAAGATACGATGTGTTGCCAGTAAGTCTGCCGCGTATACAGCAGTTTGTGCGGGAGAGGGCATGGTTGTGACTCTGGTGTATCTTCTTGTTATAATTCTGAAGACCATCTACAGTTTCTCATCAAAATATTGTTAGGAGAGGTTTTGTTTTATGGAAGCAAAAGATAGGATAATTGTTGCGCTAGATGTTGATAGTCTGGATAAAGCTCAGTCATTGATTGAAAGTCTTGCCCCGTATGTTGGTTGTTTTAAAGTTGGTCTGGAACTGTTGACGGCTGTTGGTGCGCCTCAAGTTGTCCAATTTGTTCACTCTCATGGAGGTGAGGTTTTTTTTGACGGGAAATTTGATGACATCCCTAACACTGTCTGCAATGCTGCAAAAGCGGTTGCTAATCTGAAGGTTAAAATGTTTAATGTTCACGCTTCATCGGGTATTGAATCGATGGCGGCTGCCGTTGCCAATAAAGGGCAGTCTATTGTTCTCGCTGTCACGGTTCTAACTTCGTTGGAGGAGAACAATGCGCATTTGATTTTTGGTGAGCCTAGCAAAACGAAGGTTTTGCAATTTGCGCGTGATGCTAAAATCGCCGGATGTGATGGTATTATTTGTTCACCGCAGGAGCTTGATCTTATCGGGAGACAGAAAGAACTTGGCGGTTTACTGAAAGTAACTCCGGGAGTTCGACCTGATTGGGCATCAGTTGGGGATCAGAAGAGAATCATGACACCAACCGAAGCTATCAAAGCTGGGGCTACAGCCCTCGTTATAGGGCGTCCTATCACCAAACCATCAGCTGAAATCGGTACTCCTGTCGATGCCGCGCAAAAAATCGCAAGAGAAATCGCCTCTGTTTTATAAAAGGAAATTAAAGTTATGAATGAACAAGAAATTTTAAAAATTCTTGGAAAGGTTAATGCCGTTGTTACTGACAGTCATATTGTTTATACGTCGGGAAAACACGGAACGGCATATATCAATAAAGACGCAATTTATCCTCATACAAAAGAAACATCGCAGCTTTGCCGTGCTATTGCAGAACGGTTTGCTGATAGTGGTGTGGAAGTTGTTATCGCTCCTTCTATTGGTGGAGTGATTCTCTCCCAGTGGGTCGCTCACCATCTGACTGATATAACAGGCCGTGAAGTTTTGGGTGTTTACTCTGAGAAGGATGGAGATTCTTTTGTTATCAAACGCGGCTACGATAAAATTGTTCAAGGGAAAAAAGTTCTGGTTGTTGAGGATGTTTTAACAACCGGCGGTTCAGCTAAAAAGGTTATTGAAGCAACTCGTGCTCTTGGTGGTGATGTTGTTGGTTTGGGTGTTCTTTGCAATCGTGGAGGTATTACGTCACAGGATATAGCAAATCCGCAGAAATTTGTTTCACTTATTAACGTTAAGCTTGATACTTGGGACGAAGCTGAATGTCCAATGTGCTCTAAAGGCATCCCTATAAATACGGATGTTGGAAAAGGTCGGGAATTTTTGGCTTGTAAAAAATTATAGTTGCTCTCCGGCGAGTTTTTAATTAACAGAATCCCCCTTATTGACGTGGTATTGGGAATCGGTCATGGTGTTTGTAATGATTGTTCTTGAGGAAAGAGAAATCTATGGTTGATTTGTATCCGCTTATCCGCCCGTTTTTTATGAAGATATGTCCTGAAAAAGCGCACTTGCTGGCGTTGTTTTCTCTAAAATTAGGGTTGGGTCCTTCTTATAAAAGCAGTGAGGAATCTCTGAAAGTAAAGTTGTGGGGAAGGGAGTTTTT
>JAGLRU010000366.1 GCA_023136145.1 Alphaproteobacteria bacterium | reverse complement strand
CGACATATTTTTTCTTTATCTGGCGTTTCGGGCAAAGCAGGTTATTTGTGACTTTTTCCTGCAAACCTCATGGATGTATCTCGCCAAGTGCAGTCCCTTCAATAAAGGCGGAGCTAAGGCGTTGTTCGCACACTCTGGCATTCACGCTGCTTTCACGTTCATCCTGACACAGATATTCGCTCCTGAATTTTGGTGGCTTGGAATCGTTGATTTTGTCCTTCATTCCATCATTGACAAAAGCAAGGCGATGATAAATAGCAAGATGAACTGGACGTATAATGACACTTTTTACTGGTGGACTTTCGGCATAGATCAGGAAGCACATAACCTAACACACCTTGCATATATCATCATTATCGTTATCAGCTCAGGCACTGCGCTGCATTAGCAAACTGCACATACGAAGGCAGGGTTCGGGATAACAATAAAAGGAATATTTTTATACACTATCACCCCCGCCGAAGGACGGGAGTCCAAAAGTGCGTCCGCGTGTCTTATGATGAAAAAAAAGAGTCATTATGACAGCAGGACTGCCTTTTGGATGCCAGAAAGAGTCCGGCATGACGGTGGTTTTGAACTACAGAACACGCAGAAAACACAGAGGAATACGTTCTCTGTAGTTTAGTTTTTTCGTCTTTATGATTCCGCACGTCTCGTAAGTTTTAACCCTACTTAACCTCTTTTCTTTTGCGCAAGTCGGAGACCATTTTTTCCATTTGCTCCAAAGATACGGCACCTTGCTTTATTTCACCATCAACAGTAAATACAGGCACGCCATTAATACCGAGGCTAGCCACAAGTGCGCGGTTTTTCTCAAGCTGAAGATTTACGTCCGCACCATTGATGTCTTTTTTAGCTTTAGAAATGTCCAAGCCGATATCAACGGCAATTTTTTCCAACAACTCGTCTGTGATTGGCTCTTTGCTGAACATAAGAGCCTTGTGATATTCAAAATATTTCTTTTGCTCCTGCGCAGCCAAAGCCCACCTAGAGGCTATTTCAGATGTTGGACCTAAGACAGGAGATTCTCTGAAGACAAAACGGACTTTTTTATCTTTTTCTAACAGCTTCATCACATCGGGAAAGACATTCTTGCAATAGTAACAGTTGTAATCAAAAAACTCTACTATCGTAACATCGCCATCCGGGTTTCCGGCGGAAGGGGAACTACTGTCGTTAAACAAGAACTCCTTGTTTTTTTCCAGTGCATCTCCCTGATGAGCCTGAAGCGTCTTTTTCTGGTGATCATCAACGGAATTTAGGATGATTTGTGGGTTGTTCAGAATATAATCGTGGATGATTTGCTCGACATCAGACTTCGAGAATTGTTTGTCGGCGGCATCTGCACTCTTCGTGAGGCTGAATCCACCAAAACAGATAACCACAGCTAGCAAGGCCGGAAAGATTTTTCTTTTGAAAAGATGCGATGTCATGAAATTGTTCCTGTACTGGTTGAAGGATGACTTCTGTCGAATCTGAGCGAGACCGTCAACAAAATCAATTGTTTTTTTTCTTGTTCTTCTCCTTTTTTTCGATAACCGCCAAAATATCAAGCGTGCGCTGATAGGCTGGAGTGGATTTTTTCAATTTGGACAGAGCAAAACCTGCGGCTCGTTTAGCGCGTACTATATTGTTCTGCATCAACTCTTCTTCGGCTAAGTGCAGGTTAGAAAGCCCCGTCTGCCCCTGTTTGCCATATGCGACGGCGAGCAGGTAATGTGGGCTGGACATCTGCTTTTCCTTCTCGATGGCACGGGTCAACTGCCTAATAGCCTCTGCCACACACTCATTTTCATTCACTTTCGATTCCAGAAGGCTATGGGCATAGGCTATGCGAATAAGGCCGGAGAATGGAGCCAACTTCGCTGCCTGTTCATAAGCAATAATAGCATCCTCAATATGCCCATTTTCAAACAGCATCTGCCCCTTTAGTTCGTAGAAATAAGGGTTTTTCGGCTCCACTTTTAGCAGAGAATCAATGATGGCCAACGCCTTATCAAGCCGGCTCTTACGAAACCATGCGATGGCGCGTCCATATTTCGCTGCAACTGAATCATCTTTCTCCCGCAGAGCGAGATTTGGAAACAGGTAGCCTTGCAGCTTTGCACGAATGCGACGATGCACTTCATCCCATGCGAAAGGTGTTTTGACATGCGGGTTTTCATCGACAACACGCTGAAGAAAATCAATGCGATCCTGCGTTAGCGGATGAGTTCGCACATATTGCGATTGTCTGGATTCCGGCAGATGTTCTTGCGAGGATAGTTTTTTCATAAAGTTAAGGAATCCACTGACGGGCAAACCAGCTTTTTGCAGATAGCGCACACCTGCCTGATCTGCTGATCCTTCCTGTGTGCGGGTATGGCGCAGAAAATCACGGGAGGCAATGTTAGTGCCAAGACTGCTAATAGCGATACCAGCTTCAGGAGAGCGTGCGCCAATAGCCACAGCTACACCCAGAAGATTAGTAAACATGGCTTGCAAAGAAAGGTTCGACATTTCTGTCTTAATACGAAACAAATGACCGTCAGCGATATGACCCATTTCATGGGCGATAACGCCAATCAGTTCCGCCGGTGTCTGCGTTTTGAGAATCAATCCAGAATGCAGAAAAATATTCCTTCCACCAGCGACAAAAGCATTCATCTCAGAATCATCCACCAATATGAATTTTATCGAGTCCGCATCAAGTTCGGTCTGATCGAAAATCGGACGAGACATAATTTGAAGTCCCCGCTCAATCTCCTCATCACGAAGGATATGCAGGCCATCGGCACAAACAGGCGCAACGCCAAAAAGCATTAGCAGCGCAATACCAGCAAGAATTTTTTTCAGAAATGACATACGCCCTCGACAATCCATTGAAAAGCTTGAAAGATGCGAAAGAATCCTCCCTCCCCCTAAACACTTAGTGCCTTTCTCCAATAAAAGCATTATTTTTAATTGAAGCAATCCCTCTGTGCAAAACAAGGCAATTATCATAGCAACTATTCCTCTCCAGCTATTTTTCTTAACAATATGTAAAAATATACGAAAATTCTGAAATATCAGAAGAAAATCCGCTAGAATTCTTCAGGGGATTAAATAAGTATGAGCACATTCCATTTACACCTAATTTCGGACTCCACTGGCGGAACGCTAAACAGTGTGGTCAAGGCTTGTTTGGCGCAGTTTGATGTAATTCATGTGGAACAGTATTTCTGGCCACTAGTGCGTACACAAAAACAATTGCAAAATGTGTTTGAAAAAATACACGAAAACCCGGGGCTGGTGCTTTACACGATTGTTGATGACGGGCTTGCACAAGTACTAGAAAAGCACTGTCAGGCGATAGGCGTTCCGGCACTGTCAATCCTGCATCCAGTCCTTGAACTGATGAGCGGTTATTTTGGAAAAGAAAGTCTAGCCGAACCGGGGCTACAACACAGGCTAAACGCGGAATATTTCGCACGCATGAACGCAGTCGATTACGCGCTTCATCACGATGACGGGCAGAAAAGTGATCAAAATCTCGACCATGCAGACGTTATTCTGGTCGGGGTATCACGCACCTCAAAAACACCGACATGTATTTACCTAGCCAATCATGGCATCAAAGCGGCGAATATTCCATACGTGCCGGGAATTCCATTTCCAAAACATATTCTGGAGTTAAAAAACCCCATGTTCGTGGCAATGACGGCAACACCAGCAAGGCTGATCGAGGTGCGGCGCAATCGGCTTCAAAATCTGGGAGAACACCGCGAAACGGATTATCTTGAGTCCGACAAAGTGCAAGAAGAAACCAGAGAATCACGACGGTTCTACACAAGTCATGGTTGGCCTGTGATCGACGTTACCCGTCGTTCAATCGAGGAGACGGCGACGGAGATTCTAAGTATGCTGAATTCCCACCACAAAAAAAT
>JAGLRU010000365.1 GCA_023136145.1 Alphaproteobacteria bacterium | reverse complement strand
CGTATCGGATCAATACCGCTTTCAACATGTGTAACATTCTCGTCCTCGAAACAACGCAACACATGAAGCACAGCGTCCACCTCGCGGATATTACCCAGAAACTGGTTACCCAGTCCCTCGCCCTTACTTGCACCACGCACCAACCCCGCAATATCCACGAACTCAAGCTGTGTTGGCACGATATTTACGGATTTTGCGATCTTTGCAATATCATATAAGCGGCTGTCAGGAACGGCTACACGACCAATATTCGGCTCGATAGTACAGAACGGATAATTCGCTGCTTGCGCCTCAGCCGCCATCGTCAGCGCATTAAACAGCGTCGATTTCCCAACGTTAGGAAGCCCTACAATACCGCAATTAAAACCCATTTTTTATTCTTTCCTTTTATTTTTCCGCACCAAGACGATACCCGCCAGACGCTTCTATGATTTGCGCTGTAACCCATCTTGCATCGTCCGTGCAAAGAAATGCAACTACATCAGCTATATCACGAGGTTCAGCCATCCGACCAAGAGCCGTATCCTTAACATAGCCCACAACCCATTCACTATCCGTCATCATGCCGGAAGTACCTTCCGTCATCGTAAGACCGGGGCTTACCGCATTAACGGTGATACGCCTACTTCCCAAAGCAGCCGCGAAATCCTGCGTCATAACGTTTACAGCACCTTTACTAGAACTGTAAACGCTTATAGCCGGAACCGAAACACGCACCAGATCGGTGGAAATATTAACGATACGCCCTCCCTCCGGCATCCGTTTCACTGCTTCCTGCGTTGTAAATAAAAGGCCTTTAACATTCACATCGAAAATTCGATCGAAAATTTCCTCCGTTGCATCCTCAAGCCCGCCAGCTGGATAAACGCCAGCATTGTTGATAAGAATATCAACAGATTTAAACCCTGCTTTCTCCATATCGACAAACATTTTTCGAATATTTGCAACTTTACTAATATCACCTTGCAGCGCGTATGCCCTGCCGCCACCTTTTACGATTTGATAAACAGCATCCTCTGCTCCCGCCTTGTCGGAAGCGTAATTAACGACCACCGCAGCGCCATCCCGCGCCAAACGCATAGCAATAGCTTTTCCAAGCCCTTTGCTGGCACCCGTAACAAGAGCTGTTTTATTTTGCAACGGTTTGGGCATTAATTTTCTTTCTTTGGCTTCGAAGGCCGTAAAGCCTGAGATACCCGACTCATAAATCCGTCCATATCCTTTTTTATCAGCCTTTCGGCGTTCTCCGCAATTGCTTCCAGAAGCTTTTCCAGCCAAAGCTTGTCAGCTTTTGCGAAGTCTCCCAGAACATGTTGTGTCACAAATTCCTTATCCCCCGGATGACCGATACCGAGGCGCACACGCCAATAATCCTTCCCAAGATGGTCATCAATCGAGCGCAGGCCGTTATGTCCCGCCGCACCGCCAGAAAACTTGACACGAATCTTGCCAGAAGCCAAATCCAGATCATCGTGAAAAACAACCACATGATCCAAAGGAATTTTATAGAAGGATACCGCCGCCTGTACAGACTGACCCGATAGATTCATATAAGTCTGCGGCTTCAGAACCAGAACCTTTTCTCCGACGATTTCTCCCTCGGACAACAAAGCCTGAAACTTTTTCTTTGAGCTGGAAAGATCATGGCGGCGGACTATCTCATCCACCGCCATAAATCCAATATTATGCCTGTTACGCTTATACTGTGACCCTGGATTGCCTAGTCCGACAATAAGCCACATGACATCAATTACTTCTTACCTTTGCCGGCATCTTTCGCTGGAGCGGCAGCAGGAGCATCACCCGGAGCAGCAGAAGCCGTCCCAGGAGTAGCATCGGCTTCAGCTTCAGCAGTACCAGCAGCAGCATCGGCAGAAACAGCTTCATCAACTTCCGATTTCATCGCGGACGGAGCCACTAGAGTGATAAGAGTAAAATCACCTTCCTTCACCGGCTTAACACCAGAGGGCAGCTTAACTTGACCAAGATGGATACTGTAACCGACATCAAGACCAGTCAAATCTACAGCAATCTCTTCTGGGATATCCATCGCTTTGCAATAAACTTCGACCTCATGACGAACCAAATTCAAAACGCCGCCCTTGATAAGACCGGGGCAATCTTTCTGGTTTTTGACATGAACCGGAATACCAACGCGAATAACAGTC
>JAGLRU010000364.1 GCA_023136145.1 Alphaproteobacteria bacterium | reverse complement strand
GGGAAAAGAGGGAGCGACAACAATAAAACTATCACTAAAAACACTGTACCAATGTAGACTACAGACATACTGTTCTTAACCTCTCACATTCAAGAGAAACAACATGATACCATTCAACTCCATTGACACTCAAATGGCAAAAGATTTCGTTTCATGAAAAAAAAGAAATCCATATACAGGTTTTATTTCCTGCCTTTTAAATATCTGTATAAATTATTCATTTTTCTCCTTTTCATCGCCTATCTTTCTTCTGGATGTCGAGCATCTTGGATTTTACTTAATTCAGCTATTATCAATCTACAGGACGTAAGTGCCTTTCATTCCATAATTGAAAAAAACGTCCGAAAAAACCGCATTAGTTCAATTAGAAAGTGGGTACGCCACCGCCCACTTTCCGAAACCGAGGCACTGATCGAAATCGCCACACCAAAAAGCGGAGACCTTGAATTCAGCCTATTTCTAGAATTTTCCAAAAGGCTACTCAATCAAGGAAAAACAAAAGAAGCTCTGTTCTGGGCGCAACTAGCTAGATACAGGGTAAGATATGACACGCTTCGCTGCGGAGCACCTGACGCTCCAGAATTTTTCAATGATCTCCTATCTACTTTTGTGCCTTATCAATTTATTGCTTTGATGGAATTAAATCCAGAACTCGTCAAGGAATCAATCCGTCAGGTATTAGATTTCGACGAAAAATACCCCGCCAAAAACGACCCCTCCTTCACTTGTGATATTTTCAATAATATTGAAAATAGCGGGGCTTTTATCGCACCTAAAGATCAATGGGAAAGGCTACACCGAAACCTGCGAACGGTAACGGAAATATTCTTGGAAAGTCAGGATGAAAAATTAAAAAGTCAGGATGAAAAATGAGTTTTTGGGAATTTCAGCCGTCTATGCCATCTTGAAACGAGACAAACGGAGGTTAACCATGAGTCAAGAATATGCACTATCGCGAGTAAAAGATGCTCTGGAGAAATCTGGTAGCAACCGGCTAAAAGCACAACGTTTGATTTTATCATGGCTGGAAAAAGATAATACTTTACTACTCGGTCTCGTCGCACCTCATATACAAGGGATCGTCACCCACGCCGTCGCCCATGTTGCACAGACACCTGAAAAATCAAAAGAACCGGAAAAAATAGACCTGAAGGATCAGGAGACCGGAGAGTTTGGAAATGTCCTTTTGGATAGCCTAAGCGGAAAAAACGAAAACACCGAAGTTTTCGGTGAGAAAACACCACGCGGTATTCCAAGACCATGCAAAGCCTCCAAAACCCATGTCGATGCTATCAATACCCTCGCCGGCGCATCACGGAATAAAGCTAAAAAATAAGTCCCCTTCAGGCACCAACTGGCAATAACCGCTATTACTCTTTAATATCTAACTAGGCTTTATAGTGTTAAGTGTGATATTTCGTTGCGTTATTTACAGTTTAAAGTACTCCGTTAATAATTCATAAGGTGTCATATTGTTGATCCCCATATGCGGTTTCACAGTATTATAAAAATTCACAAACCGTGCAAGACCAA
>JAGLRU010000363.1 GCA_023136145.1 Alphaproteobacteria bacterium | reverse complement strand
AGGGATCAAGCGAAAGATTAAACTGGTCTTCCCACCTAAATTCAAATCTGGCTTTTGAAATAGCATCATCTCGAAGCCTTGCTCCCGGATAATTTTTTGCCAAATCTGCCGCATGAGCGGCGATCTTATAAGCGATCATTCCTTGCTTCACATCGTCTTTATCAGGAAGTCCAAGATGCTCCTTAGGTGTAACATAGCAAAGCATGGCGCATCCCATTGACCCAATCACAGCAGCACCTATGCAGCTTGTGATATGATCGTAGCCGGGTGCAATATCTGTCGTCAAAGGTCCCAGCGTATAAAAAGGAGCTTCATGACAGGACTCAAGCTGCCTGTCCATATTTTCCTTTAAAAGATGCAGGGGAACATGCCCCGGCCCCTCGATCATTACCTGAACATCATGTTTCCATGCGACTTTCGCAAGCTCCCCAAGCGTTTCAAGCTCACTGAACTGAGCATTGTCATTGGCATCTGCGACAGAACCGGGTCGAAGACCGTCCCCCAGTGAAATGCTTACGTCATATTTTTTCAGAATTTCGCAGATTTCCTCGAAATGGGTGTAAAGGAAGTTTTCCTTCTGATGATGGAGACACCATCCGGCCAGTATTGCTCCACCGCGTGAGACAATTCCAGTAACGCGCTTCTTGGCAAGTGGAATAAATGACATTTTTACACCGGCATGAATGGTGAAATAATCAACCCCCTGTTCTGCTTGTTCGATAAGCACTTGCTTATAAATATCCCAATTCAGATCGTTAGGATTTCCGCCGACGCGCTCCAGAGCCTCATAAATCGGAACCGTACCGATAGGTACTGGAGAATTCCTGATAATGCCTTCTCTTGTTTCATTGATATTTTCTCCTGTGGAAAGGTCCATCACTGTGTCTGCTCCCCAGTGCGTAGACCAAACCATTTTTTCAACTTCTTCTTCCAGAGAAGACCCAAGAACAGAATTTCCGATATTGGAGTTTACTTTGACCAGAAAATTTCTGCCGATAATCATAGGTTCAAGTTCGGGATGGTTGACATTGGCTGGCAGGATTGCACGTCCGGCAGCAATTTCATCTCTCACAAATTCCGGAGACCTGTTTTCGCGGATGGCAACGAATTCCATTTCCGGTGTAATAACACCTTGTCTTGCAAGGCAAAGCTGCGTTTTCACGCTATCTCCTGCCGCTTGGGATTTTCTTACAGCAGGGAGACCTTTGGACAGATTGATGGAAACGGCAGGATCCTCATAAAAACCTGATGTATCATAGACCTGAAGAGTTGAGCCGTCGCTTAAGCGGATTTCGCGAAAAGGTACGCGAAGATCGGGAAATATTTTACCCGATGTGTAAACCTTGTTTGAATTTGGAAACGGCGTTTCTATGCAAGTCTGATTGGAATCCATCGTTATCTCCCTTCGCCAGCATTATCTGGATCAAGTTATAAGGGTCGTCCGGTGAAAACCGAACCTCTCAGCCGCATTTGATGTGCAGCTCCCCTTTCTGTTATGCGTAGAAATAGTATAAAAGTCACTGGTTTTTTTATCCAGCCAATTGCTTGTTGACCGTATCCCAGTCAAGATCGAGAAAAGTAACGGCCTCAAGCTCTTTTTTTTCTGCCTTTAGAAAAACCTCTTGCAACGACTTTTTGGTAATGGCACGTCCGCCAAGACCTGCCACCACTGTGTACTGATCGATAGGCAGACCAGAAAGTGCTTGATTGACATCAATGGACATGACTCCACCTATACCAACTGCCAAGCTCTTGTTCAGTATTACAACGCGTTTTGCGTCGCACAGAACTTTACGCACTTGTGCCGATGGGAAAGGACGGAAACTTGTAATGCCAAGCACGCCGATCTTGTGGCCTTTGTCGCGCAAGTCATCGACTGTATCTTTGATGCTGCCCAAGACCGAACCCATTGAGACTATAACGGTTTTTGCATCTTCGATACGATATGTATGAAACAAACCACCACTGTTACGTCCAAAGACCGTTTTAAATTCGGCTGCCAGTTGCGGAATGCGCTCCAGAACCCGCAACTGCTTGGTGTGCTCTAAATATTTCACTTCCGTAAAAGCTTCCGGTCCCACTAACGCACCAATGGAAACTGGATCGGCGGGATCGAGTGTTTGGGAAGGCTTATAAGGAGGTAGCCATGAATCTATCTGCTCTTGAGAAGGCATATCTACGCGCTCATAGGCATGTGTAAGAATAAACCCATCCATGCAGACCATTACCGGAACAGAAAATTCCTCTGCCAAACGGAAAGCGATGATATGCAGATCAAGTGCTTCTTGGTTATTCTCGGCAAACAGTTGTACCCAACCGGAATCGCGTTGGGACAGGGAATCAGAATGATCGTTCCAAATATTGATAGGAGAACCGATGGCTCTATTTGCCACTGTCATAACGATAGGAAGTTCAAGACCAGACGCGTTATAAATTGCCTCGACCATAAACAGCAATCCCTGCGATGCCGTAGCTGTATAGGTGCGAGCACCAGCGACAGAAGAGCCGATAGCAACGGACATAGCCGCAAACTCGGATTCGACATTAACAAACTCGCAAGGAGAGAGCTGACCTTCCTTAACCATCTTTCCGACTTCTTCAACAATATGAGTTTGAGGAGAAATTGGATAAGCGCAGATCACTTCCGGGCGACAAAGTGCCACTGCTTCAGCAACAGCTCTTGAACCTTCGATTTGTTTAAGCATAGCGCGCCTCCGCTGGCTTTATTTCAGCTTTAACTGATTCGTAGGCTTCGCGAGCCGCCGTGATATTGCCTTCTGCGATCTTGCCGGAAAACTTCTTGTTGATAGCTTTTACCACAGATTCCAACTGGATAAGATCGGATGCCGCAGCGAATCCTCCTAACAATGGCACGTTTGGTGCCAAACGTCCGACATTCCTAAGTGAAATTTCATTGGCAGGGATGGTGTATATTCTATCCTGCCTCCAGCCCTTCAAGAATTTATCAATCCCTATCGCGAAAAGACTCTTGCTGGTATTGATAAAAACGTACCCGTTGCGTTTTAAACCTGAAAAAACAGGTACCAAATGCAGCAAGGTGGGGTCTTGAATGATAACAGCGTCCGGCTCCATGATTGGTTCACGCAAACGTATTTCCTTATCAGAAATACGACAAAACGCCACTACAGGCGCACCTGTACGCTCGGATCCAAAACTTGGAAAGGCCTGCGCATGGCTACCCTCCTCAAAAGCAGCGATGGAAAGCATTTCTGCGGCGGTAACTACCCCTTGCCCTCCACGCCCATGAATTCGCACCTGGAACATATTTCTCCAATCATTGTTTCATGACGTTTTGCTTATACTTTGCAAAGATAACATACTGTTCGTCTGTTTATTTTGTCAACTTATTCTGAGAAAACGCTATTGCATTTATAACATTATGGAATTTATGCAAAAAATCTCTTTTTATGTTACCCCTTTAACTGTCTTATTTTTTCCGCGATAGCTATGTTTGCATTCTTTTGATTTTCTTCAATCAGTCGGATGAGTGCGCTGCCGATAACGATGCCATCTACCTGTCCGTTGAGCTGGCGAATATGTTCTGGTGTGGAAATGCCGAAACCGACAGCAACTGGATTGGCAAGAGTTTTTCGCATGACGGAAAGTTTTTCCTGCAATTGCTTTGGTAAGGTGTTTTGTGCGCCTGTGACTCCTTCACGCGAGACGTAATAAACAAATCCGCTAGAGGCTTTGTCTATTTGTTGCAAGCGATCAGTTATGGTTGTGGGAGAGCATAGAAATACTGTCTCGAAATTATTTGCTTGCGCTATTTTGCAATAATCATCTGCTTCTTCTGGCGGTAAATCGACAATTAGCGCACCGTTAGCACCTGCATTAAGGGCTTCTTTTACGAATGTCTCATACCCCATCTTGTAAATTGGATTGAGATAGGAGAAAAGGCAGATTGGCATGACAACTCCCTTGCTCCTGACTCGTCTGACAAGATTAATGACATCCTTCACCGTGCAGCCTTCGGTAAGTGAGCGTAAGGCAGCGCGTTGAACGGTTATACCGTCTGCAACTGGGTCGGAGAAAGGGATTCCAAGTTCCAGAGCATCGACACCCTCTTTATGCAGTGCGATGATGATTTTTTCGCACATCTCCATATTTGGGTCACCAGCCATGATAAATGGGATAAATGCTGATTTGCCAGTGGTTTTTGCTTGTGCTAGCGCGTTTCGCAATGTCATTTTTTATCCTCATCGTATTTTTGAATGATGCCAATATCTTTATCGCCACGTCCAGAGAGGTTGACGATCATCAGATGATCCTTGTCGAGCGTTCCTGCAATCTTGCAGACGTGAGCTATAGCATGGGAGCTTTCCAGTGCCGGAAGGATGCCCTCAAGCTTCGCCAGTAAATGGAAAGACTGGACAGCTTCATCGTCGCTTGCGTATGTGTAACGAGCGCGTTTGATCTCATAAAGCAAAGCGTGCTCAGGTCCTACTCCTGTATAATCAAGACCGGCTGAAACGCTGTGTGTAGGTTGTGCCTGCCCGTCATCATCCTGCAGGATATAGGTCTTCATGCCTTGAAAAACTCCGGGGCTTCCACCTGAGAACCTCGCTGCATGATGTCCCGGTTCAATGCGCGTTCCACCAGCTTCAACGCCGATCAGCTTTATATCTTTCTCATTCACAAATGCGGAAAACATACCTATAGCGTTGCTTCCACCTCCAACACAGGCAATAATAGTGTCAGGTAGCCGATTTTCTTCCGCCAAAATTTGCCTTCTTGTTTCCCGCCCGATAACGGACTGAAAATCACGCACTATGCGCGGATAGGGATGAGGTCCCAGAGCGGAACCAAGAAGATAATGTGTGTCGCTGATATTGCAGACCCAGTCCCGCATTGCCTCACTAACGGCATCTTTTAATGTTCGTGAGCCGTTGGTAACTGGGATAACATCTGCGCCAAGCAAACGCATACGAAAAACGTTTGGCTCTTGTCGAGCCATATCATCGGCACCCATATAAACAACGCAGGAAAGCCCGAATGCTGCCGAGGCCGCCGCTGTTGCCACTCCATGCTGCCCCGCTCCAGTTTCGGCGATAATGCGCGTTTTGCCCATGTGCCGTGCCAGCAGAATCTGACCAACGGCATTGTTGATTTTATGTGCACCGGTATGAGCTAAGTCTTCGCGTTTTAGGTATATTTTTGCGCCTCCCAGATGCTCCGTTAGTCGTCTGGCATATTGCAGGGGCGTCTCACGACCGACGAAGTTTTTCAGTATGGAATCAAGTTCATCTCGGAAACTTTGCTTTTTCGACAATTCGTTATAAGCATTTTCAAGCTCGGTAAGAGGAAGCAT
>JAGLRU010000362.1 GCA_023136145.1 Alphaproteobacteria bacterium | reverse complement strand
AAAAACAAATGCAGGCTATGGCAGCTCTGCAAAATCTGGAGGAAATCATACACCGCCAGCAAGCACTGTTCGACAAAACCAATAAAACGAAAGATCCCGCAAATGCAGATAAGCAGGGAAAAGAACAATTCACCATCCGCCAGAAACTCGGCTCCTCAATGCATATGCTGGAGAAAACGATGGAGGAAACTATCCCCGATAATTTCGCCAAAGCCTACCAGTCCATGAAACTGTCAGAAGACGCACTTAGCAAAAGCCTGCCAAAAGAATCCCTTCCACATCAAAAAACCGCACTTGATGAATTACAGAAGGGTCTTGATGACACAGTCAAACAGATGGCACAATCCATGCAACAATCAATTCTATCTTTCGGGATGATGCCGAACATCGGCAACTATGGCGCAGGCTACGATCCTCTTGGACGACAAAACAGCAAGGCCGGAAACGATGACATTAAAATCCCAAGCAAAAAAGAGCGTCGCCATGTACAAGAAATCATCGAGGAACTCCGCAGACGCTCAAACGAACCAAACCGCGCCAAAACCGAGCGCGACTATATAGACAGACTGCTGGATCAGTTTTAACCCATTCCGAAACTTTAAAACAAACTCTCAACCCGCATCCTTAACCTGCGCTTTAGGCAAATCCAGTTTGATATTGATTTCTCTAAGTGCGACAGCATCCACCGGTGCGGGCGCATCCATCAGCAAATCTTGCGCCTGCTGATTCATCGGGAAGGAGATGACCTCACGGATGTTTTTTTCATGGGCGAGCAACATCACGATACGATCAATGCCCGGAGCACATCCACCATGTGGAGGTGCACCAAGTTTGAAAGCGTTATACATCCCGCCGAATCGTTCTTCGAGAACCTCCTTCGGATAACCAGCCAACTCAAACGCTTTTTCCATCACTTCCGGCAGGTGGTTTCTAATCGCGCCAGAGGACAGCTCTACACCATTGCAAATAATATCATACTGAAACGCTTTTATTTCGAGAGGATTCATGGTTTCAAGAGCTTTTAACCCCCCCTGAGGCATAGAGAAAGGGTTGTGAGAAAAGATACGCTTACCGGTTTTTTCGTCCATCTCGTACATCGGGAAATCGACAATCCAACAGAATTTGAACGCGTTTTTCTCGATAATATCCAGTTCCTCGGCCACCTTGGTGCGGACGAGTCCGACAAAAGGCGCGGCCTTGGCAGGCATATCGCAAACGAAGAACACAGCATCGCCGGTTTCTATGTGGCACAACTTTATCAGCTCTCCCAGTGCGGCTGGGGGAACAAATTTGGCTATGGGGCCTTTTGCTGTTGATATAATTCCTTCTTCAAAAGACTGTCCTTCTTTATGTTCTGTTATTTCCTTGTGGAACAAGATATATCCCAAACCCGGCGCACCTTCACCCCTTGCCCAATCGTTCAGCTTGTCAAAGAAGCTGCGCGGACGGTCGGAAACTTTGGGAACGCGGAGAGCGCGCACCACCGCCCCTTTACCGATAAAAGTTTTAAAAGCATTAAAAGTTACATCGTCCCGTTTAAAGACTTCAGTCACATCGACTATTTCAAGAGGATTACGCAAGTCCGGCTTATCTGTACCGTATTTCAACATTGATTCTTCATAAGGAATACGCACAAACGGCGGCTTCGACACGTCCCATTTTTCTCCCTTAAAACCGGAAAATTCTTCAAACACACCATGCATCACTGAATCAATCACAACTAAAACATCGTCCTGCGTCACAAACGACATTTCCATGTCGAGTTGATAAAACTCGCCAGGGCTACGGTCAGCGCGGGCATCCTCATCGCGGAAACACGGAGCAATCTGGAAGTACTTATCAAAACCGGAAACCATCAAAAGCTGCTTGAACTGCTGCGGAGCCTGCGGCAGTGCATAAAATTTTCCGGGATGCACACGGGACGGCACAAGATAATCACGCGCCCCTTCTGGACTCGATGCCGTTAGAATCGGAGTCTGAAACTCAAGGAATCCCTGCTCTATCATCCGGCGGCGCAAAGATGAAATCACGTCACAACGCAAAACGATATTACGGTGAAGAACATCACGACGCAAATCTAAAAAGCGATGACGAAGACGCACATCCTCTCCGTAAGGTTCATCCGAATTCACTTGCAACGGCAGCATATCCGTCACCAGAGAGGAAAGAATCTCGAACTCCTTTAACTTCACTTCGACAGTTCCCGTAGGAAGATTTTTGTTAATCGTTTCATCCGTACGCAACACCACCTCACCCGTCACCGCAATCACGTTTTCAAGACGAAGCCTTTCAACTTGCTCAAACAGGGGATTATCCGTGTCTATAACGCACTGCGTCAGACCGTAATGGTCGCGCAGATCAAGAAACAACAACCCTCCATGATCCCGCTTCCGGTGTATCCATCCGGCTATTTTCACAGTCTGTCCGTTATGCTCGACGCTAAGCTGATTACAAGTATGTGTACGATATGCGTGCATGGGGTTCCTCTACTTTAAAACATAGTAACGCTCTTTTTTAGCAGAAAAAGCTGAAAAAACAACGAGTTTTGCCAGAATTATAACGACTATACACGCCATAATCTTTTAGACTTTATCTTTTTTTTCGTGTATCAAGGCCAGATGTCTCTAATAACAACCTCAAAAGAGCTGAAATCTTTATGTACTCGCCTGAAAAAGGCAGAGTTTATAACAGTAGATACGGAATTTATCCGCGAGCGAACATATTGGGCGCGACTGTGCCTGATACAAGTGGCTGGGCCAGATGACGCTTTCGCCATCGATCCGCTGGCAGAGGGAATGGATCTTTCCCCACTCTACGATCTTTTTCAAAACAAGAAAGTCCTAAAAGTTTTTCACGCTTGCCGGCAGGATTTGGAGATTTTATTCAAAGAAACTGGTGGCAAACTGCCAACACCACTATTCGACACACAGGTAGCAGCGATGGTCTGCGGCTTCGGAGAACAAATCAGCTACGAAGTCCTCGTCAATACCCTTTTGAAAAAAAATCTGGACAAATCGAGCAGATTTACGGATTGGGCGCAACGACCACTCACATCTAAACAACTAAAATACGCTCTGGCCGATGTCACACATCTCCGTGTCATTTATGAAAAGTTAAGTGCGAAAATCGAAACCCGTAAACGCACCACATGGATCAAGGACGAATTCAAAAAGCTGCTCGACAAAGAAATTTACATTTCCCGCCCGGAAGAAGCGTGGGGGCGCATCAAAATTCAGACTAATAAACAGCGTACACTCGGCGTGCTCAAGGAGATCGCCATGTGGCGCGAACTGACCGCACAAAAGGCCAACGTTCCACGCGGAAGAATCCTGAAGGATGACGCACTGGCCGAGCTTGCAAAGCACGCGCCCACCACCAAAGAAGCCATCGGGAAAATGCGAAATATGCAGAATGGATTTGCAGGGAGCGAAAAAGGAGCACAGCTTCTGGAAGCCATCCATCGCGGCCTCAAAATTCCCGAAAAAGACCTGCCGAAACGCGAACCACGCCCAAGCTTTTCGCCGGGTTTGGCTCCTACCATCGACTTGCTGCGCGTACTTCTAAAGCTAAAATGCGAGGAAAGCAAAGTAGCCAGCAAGCTTATTGCTAAAACAGAGGATATCGAACTTATCGCCGCCTACGGCAAAGAATCCGGAGTTGCCGCCATGTCCGGCTGGCGATTCAAACTCTTCGGCAAAGATGCACTGGAACTGCGCGATGGCAAACTTGCTCTGGCAATAAAAGATAACCGGCTGAAACTGGTCAAGGCTCCCTGAACAACCCGCGCAGGGATGGCGACTACCCCGTAAAACTCAGCAATCCCAGAGCTTTAAAACTGATATGACCGTTTTGAGAAATAATCAGATGGTCATGAACGACAATATCCAGTGCGGCGGCAGCTTTGATGATTTCTTCAGTCATGGCGATATCGGAATCACTGGGACTTGGATCGCCGCTCGGATGATTGTGAACAAGAATCATCGCCGTCGCCCCAAGTTCCAGCGCACGCCTAACAATTTCACGAGGATAGACTGGGGTATGATCAACAGTACCCGTCTGCTGCACTTCATCAACAATCAGCTGGTTTTTTCGGTTGAGAAACATAACGCGAAAATGCTCGCGCTTTTCATGCGCCATAGAGACATGACAATAATCAATCAACTTCTGCCATGAACTCAGTATCGGCTTTTTATCAATGTCATTCCTCAGCATCCGGCAGGAGACCGCATGCACCATCTTTAAAACCACTGCCGAATTTTCACTCAGACCCATCATTTTTTGCAAATCAGCCATACTCGCGCCAAACACTCCAGAAAGACCTCCGAACTCTTTCAGCAATAGCTTTGCTAAAGGCTTAACGTCGCGCCTCGGGACAGCAGAAAATAAAATCATTTCCAGCAGTTCATAATCATGAAACCCCTCCGAACCGGATTTCAAAAAACGCTGCCGCAGCCGATCACGGTGGCCGGAATGTGGAAGTTCTAGTTTTTCGGCAGTTTCAGACATAAGGAGGCTTTATGTACCCTTTGGGCGAGAGGGTAAAAATCTCAAACCCCGTTTCCGTCACAGCCAGCGAATGCTCAAACTGAGCTGACAAGGAGCGGTCTTTCGTCACCGCCGTCCAACCATCATTCAAAACCTTGCTCTCCCAACTGCCTGCATTTATCATAGGCTCAATCGTGAAAAACATACCTTTTTGCAAAGTCATACCCATACCGGAATTGCCGAAGTGCAGAACTGAAGGAGGGCAATGAAAAGTCTTGCCGATGCCATGTCCACAAAAATCGCGCACCACGGAAAATCTTTTTCCCTCAGCATAGCTCTGGATAGCATGGCCAATATCACCAAGTGTAACGCCCGGCTTCACCGCCCGGATTCCCTGCATCATAGATTCATAGGCAGCCTCTACCAGCAGCCTTGCTTTTGCAGGAATTTTTTCTCCCACATAATACATGCGACTTGTGTCACCATGCCATCCATCCAGAATAACCGTCACATCAATATTAACGATGTCCCCATCTCCAAGCTTCTTGTCGCCCGGAATACCGTGACAAACTACATGGTTTATTGAAGTACAAATCGACTTCGGGAAGCCCCTGTAGCCGAGAGGTGCCGGAATGGCGTTATGATCGAGAATAAAATCATGGCAAAGCTTATCGATTCGCTCAGTCGTCACACCGACATGCACATGCGGCGTGATAAAGTCTAGCACTTCTGCGGCAAGCCTTCCCGCCTTCCGCATTCCGTCAAAATCTTCCGCATCGTGAAGAAGTATCTCTCCTTCATCGCTCGAACTATATGTCAACTTCTTATCTTTGTTCATCAAAAACCTTTCAGCTTGATAAATTGAAGCTAAAATCGACGAAAAACAAGCAAAAACTGCATACACAATCAGAATGGCTATCAAGGTTTTTTCAGCAACTCACTAAATTCCTTCGAGGAAAAAGTATCCTCATTGCCAATCATAAATTCTTCCACCGTATCCGCTGCTGCCAATCGCGACAGATAAGGCTTTAGCGTCGATGGATATAAGGGCTGCTGGTTAAAGCTCTTGGCACTGACAAGACTAATCGCAAAAACTCCGCCTATAACACCCGCCGAGAAAAATACCGCCAAAGCCATCCGCCGCCGCTTGTTCATTCTGGTGGAAAGCGTAAAGCTGCCGATAAGCAGAACGGTCAGCAAAATGAAATTAAGGCTATATGTCATCAAAATAGAAATCCAGTTTCCATTAGTCAGGAAATCGACATACGACTCCACATACCATGAAAGCATCCCTGCAATAATATACAAACATGCCATTGCAATATGGCTATTGAAATTCGCCTTATGCCTTGCCAGACGTCCGGCGACAGACCATATCGCCGACCA
>JAGLRU010000361.1 GCA_023136145.1 Alphaproteobacteria bacterium | reverse complement strand
ATTCTTGAAATGGCTAAAGCTCTATCGAACTCTGGCAATGATTCTAAAAATTCGTGACTTTTATCGGCTTTGGCTCTAACATCACTCCCGCTTGTGTACATTTTAATAGAAACAGTGTGGTATTGCCGTGGTCGATAAAAAATATATTTTTACCAGCGAATCCGTAGGTGAAGGACACCCGGACAAGTTATGTGATCGCATATCGGATGCAGTCGTTGATGTGTATCTGAACGCTGATCCACAGTCGCGCGTCGCTGTGGAGTGTCTAGCGACTACTGGGTTTCTCTGTATTGCCGGTGAAACTAGAGGGCCGAAATCAGTTACTAGAGACATGATTGAAAAAGCCGCACGTCACGCTGTCCGCGATATTGGATATAAGCAGGATGCTTTCCATTGGGAAAAAATACAGGTCGATATTCGTCTGCATTCACAGTCTGCCGATATTGCGCAGGGAGTTGATGGTGGTGTCAATAAGGATGAGGGGGCAGGGGATCAGGGTATTATGTTTGGCTATGCTTGTAGCGAAACCGATAATCTTATGCCCGCGCCGATATATTATTCTCACGCTATTTTGAAATCTCTTGCGGAAGCAAGGCGCTCAGGAGCACTTTTTAACCTTGGTCCTGATGCTAAAAGTCAGGTTAGCCTTGAGTATGTCAACGGTAAGCCATTGCGTGTTTCTTCGGTGATTGTATCGACTCAGCATGATGTATCCGTGTCTCAGGAGGAAGTGCGTGAGATGGTGCGTCCTCACGTTGAAAACAGTCTGCCGCATGGCTGGATGTGCAAGGAAAAAGATTTCTACGTCAATCCGACTGGTCGTTTCGTAATCGGTGGTCCTGACGGAGATAGCGGTCTTACAGGGCGTAAGATTATTGTGGATACTTACGGTGGTGCGGCTCCTCACGGAGGGGGCGCGTTCTCCGGCAAGGATCCTACAAAAGTTGATCGCTCCGCTGCATATGCCGCACGTCATGCCGCGAAAAACATTGTTGCTGCCGGTCTGGCAGGAAGATGCACGATACAGCTTTCTTATGCGATAGGTGTGTCACATCCTATTTCAACTTATGTAAGCACTCATGGCACTGGACGTTATACCGATGATGTGCTTACGAAGGTGCTTCTGAAGGTTGCCGATTTTCGTCCGCGTATGATCCGTGAGCGTTTGAAATTGAACAAGCCGATCTACGCTCGCACGGCGGCTTACGGTCATTTTGGGCGCGTGCCGGATTCGGACGGTGGTTTTTCATGGGAAAATCTTGATCTAGTTGATGCGCTTAAGGCGGAGATCAGTTTAAAAAAATATAAGAGTGCCGAGCGTGCAGGAAGTGACACGGAAACGAAGCTTGGAAGTTGATCGCATAAAAGGTATTCCCGTTCGTACCTATGGTCGCCGTCATGCGAAAAAGTTGAAGGGGAGCCGTGCTTCGGCGATGGAAGATGTGTTGCCGCAGGTGAAGATTTCACTGCCTGAAGGTGATGATTTTATTGATCCCAAATCTTTTTTCAATTTTCCGGTGAAGGAAATCTGGTTCGAAATCGGGTTTGGTGGCGGTGAACATTTGCTGCATCAGGCTGTGAACAATCCAGATGTAGGTTTTATCGGCTGTGAACCGTTTATAAACGGTGTTTCTTCACTCTGTGTTGGCATCAGGGGAAAAAATGTCAAAAATATCCGTGTCTGGCCGGACGATGCGCGGATGCTGATGGATCGATTTGCGCCACAAAGTCTTGATCGTTTATTTCTGCTTCACCCAGACCCGTGGCCGAAAAACCGACATCATAAACGGCGTTTTCTCCAGACGGAAATTCTTGACCAGTTGGCGCAACTTCTGAAACCTGATGCTTTGTTTCGCATGGCGACGGACCACCAAGAATTGGCTGTCTGGTTGTTAAAAAAGATGTATTTTCATTCTACTTTTGAGTGGTGCGCTGCCTCTGCAGATGACTGGCGCAAGCCTCCACCGGACTGTCCTGAAACTCGTTACGGTCAGAAGGGGCTGGAGCAAGGGAGACCTCCTGTTTACTTTAGTTTCAGGCGTATATAGTAGAGTGTTTGTTGAGGATATTTTAAGTGGCGTTTAAACGAAAAATAAATGGCAAACTGTTGGTTATCATGGCGATTATTGCTGTGTTGAGTATGGAGCAGAAGTTTGAAAGTCACGAAGTTAGCGATACAGAACAAAGTAATAAACAGGTCATATCCTGTAATAGTCCATATATAATTGACGGTGATACATTTTCTTGTAATGGCGAGCGCATCCGGATGGCGAACATCGACGCGCCGGAAATGCCCGAACATTGCAGAAGGGGGAGGCGGTGTACGCCCGGCAACCCCTTTGCATCAAAGAATTATTTGCATTCTATATCCAGAAGTTCTGTCACCTGTCTGTCGATTGAAAAAGATCATTACGGACGCACGGTAGCGCGGTGTAAAGCGAATGGTAAGGATTTGTCGTGCGCTATGGTTGCGGCGGGTCATGCGATAGAGCGTTACGGAGTTCTTAACTGTCAGTAAAGTTTGCCCCGTTATTGAGTCATTTGAGTGTAGGACTGCCTACTGGAGGCCAGAACAAGTCCGGCATGACGGTGGTTTTGAATATCCCAAAATTGAGTTTGGAGCCTTAATGATCACAGCTGTTCGATCCTGTCTTGAGTTTTTCGTCAAGATAATCCTGCGCGAGAGATTCAGGTGAAGCGACAGGAACACCAAATATAACTTTTATGCCTTTTTCCGCAAGCATATTACAAGCGTGAGCACCTATGCCTCCTGCCATGACGATATTTACGCTTTTTTCGGCAAGCCATGTTGGAAGAAGTCCCGGTTCATGTGGTGGAGATGGAAAATCAGTACGAGAGATAATGCACTTTTTTTTCTCATCTACATCAATAAGCGCGAAAGCAGGGCAATGGCCAAAGTGGGTAAACAGTTTTCCTTCAGATACTGGAATAGCGATTTTCATTAGTGTTTTTCCTTTTCTATTTGATGATGATGTAGAAGTTTGTTCCAGATTTCTCTGATGTCATTAGCACTTGGTGCGTTGGTTTCGACAACGGCTTTTACTTCCTTTTGTGCTTGCGTTACAGTGTTATCATAGCAAATGCGACCAAGAATAGTTGCTCCTGATGAGGTAGCTTGCTTTTCTATTTGCTCGGTCATATCAGGACAAATATCCCATTTGTTTACGCATACAAAAGCTGGAATGGAAAAATGTTTTGTAAGATCGAGAACACGCTTAAGATCATGCGCTCCAGATAAAGTTGGCTCTGTTATAATTACAACTTCTGATGCGCCTGTGACAGCGGCAATTACAGGGCAACCGATCCCGGGTGGTCCGTCTATCAGGATCATTTCACATTTTGTTTCTTTTGCTAAACGTAGAGCTTCTTGCCTGACGGTTGCGACAAGTTTGCCGGAGTTTTCTGCGGCAATGCCCAGTTTTGCATGAACCATCATTCCTGCGCGAGTTTCAGAAATCATCCATTTACCGCACAATTGTTCATTAAATTCGATAGCACTTTTGGGGCAGAAACGGACGCATACTCCGCAGCCTTCACAGGAAATTGGATCAACGTGGTAGGTATAATTTCCTTTTGGAGTCTTTGTTTCTTTAATTGCATTAAATCGGCATAAATCCATACATGTTCCGCAGCCTTCGCAAATACCTTGCCGGATAAATGCTTCGTATCCGCTCCAGAATTCATGTGTTTCTTTAATTGTGGGTGTGAGGATAAGATGCAAGTCTGCGGCATCTACGTCGCAATCGGCAAGAATGGCGTTTTTGGCAAGAATGGCAAAACTTGCCACAAGACTTGTTTTGCCTGTGCCGCCTTTACCGCTGATGATGACAATTTCTTTCATGCTGCCTCGCTGATTTTGTGCAGCAAATTCACGAAAAGGTTTTTGTATTCCGGCAAAGCTTCGATAATTGGTATGCCTTTGGCGTAAGATTCAGCAATACGGCGATCATCTGGAATTTCTGCAAGTATCTGGATTTTTTCGGTTTGACAATAAGGGCGTACAAGATTGTCGTTTTCGCAAGCGCGATTGATAACTACCCCAAAGGAAAGTCCTATTTCGCGTACAACATCGATGGCTAGTTTTAGATCATTAAGACTAAACGGTGTAGGTTCTGTTACCAGTACAACAAAATCAACTTCGCGCAAGGTAGCGATAACAGGACAAGATGTTCCGGGAGGCGCATCCATAATGATAAGATCGCTTCGTGCTTCTTTTTTTACGGCGTGAATAAGAGGAGGAGCTAAAGCTACGCCAATATCAAGCCGTCCTTGCACCAGCGTAATGTTTCCACTTTTTGACGTTTCAATGATACCTACGCGTTTTTCAATTTCACGAATGGCTTCTTTCGGACATACGCGCATACAACCCCCGCAGCCGTGACACATCTCCGGTTCAAACACAGGAGTTGTTCCGAAGGAAACAAGCGCATTGAAGGCGCAAAATTGGCTACAAAGACCACAACCATCACAACGTGTTTCGTCAATTTTTGGAACGGGGATCGTAACGATTTGCTGATGAATCGGTGTTGTTTTTAAAAAAAGATGCGCATTTGGCTCTTCTACATCGCAGTCAAGAAGTTGAAGTGGTTGTTGAGCTGAGAGCGCAAGATTGATCGCAACTGTCGTTTTGCCCGTTCCACCTTTACCGGATGCAACGGCGATTTTCATGCTGATGTGATTTCCGGTAATTTTTCAGCGAGATATGATTCAAGCGAAGCCATAACGCTGGCAGATTTTGAAGAATAGATTTTTACATCAGCTTGTTTCAGAGCGTTAAATGCTTTCGGTCCGCAATCGCCTGTGACCAAAATTTTTGCGCCAGCGTTGACAATAGTTTCTGCAGACTTGATTCCGGCTCCTTGTGCAGCAACGCTGTTGGCATTGTCGATCACGGTAAATCTCTTTTGATCTGTATCATAAATTAAAAATTTTGCTGCCCGACCAAAGCGGGGATCCATCGGTGCTGACATATCGTCGCCAGAAGTTGTAAAAGCGATTTTCATTTTGATTTTCCTTTTGTTGGTTTTTATTTTATTCATGATTTTTGCCATAGCGATAATCACTTCTACGGTAAGCATAGATAGTTTTATTATTTCTATAAGGAATAACGGAATTAACTTTTAGTGTCAAGGGGGTTCTGGAAACAATCACTTGATGATAAAGAGAACGTCATATCGGCGAAAACCGGTATCTTGTTGCAATAGTTAAGAGAGATTTCGGTCTCCGTCGGTATGACAGGAAGGGGATAGTTATTTTTTCAAACGATTATAATTGAGCTGAAATCCAATCGTTTAATTTTACATAATACGTTATGTAAAGTAAATGTGCTATTTTCTCCGTGAAAAAAAGGTATAGTCGTTCCTTGCAACAAAAGGATTTTAAAATGACCATCGCCGTTCGCTTTGCCCCAAGTCCCACTGGTATCCTGCATGTCGGGAGTGCCCGCACAGCTCTGATTGTTTGGCTTTATGCCCGAAAGAACAACGGTAATTTTATGCTACGAATTGATGATACCGATCTGGTGCGCTCTACGGAAGAAAACGTCGATGATATTAGGTCTGGTTTGACATGGCTTGGGCTGACGTGGGATAGGCAGGTTCGCCAGCGTGACCGTACCGCTGAATACAAACGCTCAATTCAAAAACTAAAGGATATAGGGCGACTTTACCCATGCTACGAAACGGAAGAAGAACTGGCGTTGAAGCGCAAGACTTTGCTTTCGCAGAAGCTCCCTCCGATCTATGACCGCGCTGCTCTTGACTTGACGGAAGATCAGAAAAAGAAATTAGAGGCGGAAGGAAAAAAACCACACTGGCGTTTTAAGCTTAATCACGAGCTAATCATCTGGAATGATCTTGTTCGGGGCAGGGTGGAGTTTCACGCGAAAGATATGTCGGACCCTGTTTTGGTGCGGGAGGATGGTCGTCCTCTTTATCATATCTGTTCGGTTATCGATGATATTGACTTCGGAATCACTCATATTGTGCGTGGTGAGGATCATGTGTCGAACACTGCTACGCATATCCAGATGTTCGAGGCTCTTGGAGCAAAGTCGCCAGAACTGGCGCATCTAACATTACTTGGCGACACGGAGGGTGGTAAGCTTTCCAAGCGCAAGGGATCTCTCGGCATTAAATCCCTAAGGGACGAAGTCGGCATCGAGCGTATGGCACTCGTTAGCCTGATTGCCCGTATTGGCACTTCCGATCCTATTGAGCCGTTGTTTACGATGGAAGAGGTTATTCAGGGATTCGACTTTTCCAAATTCTCGCGCAACCTGCCGAAGTTCGATGAGGACGAACTTTACCGACTCAACGCCAAAATTCTGCACAAGACGGAACTGGCGGATGTTAAAGATCGTCTGGTCGCGATGGGGCTTGGCGAGATTGACGCACATTTTTGGAACGCGGTGCGTCCGAACCTTGAAGTATTGTCCGACATAATGGATTGGTGGCATGTGGCAAAGGGGCCTGTTAATCCGATTATTCAGGATGCTGATTTTGTAAGAATCGCGGCGGAGCTTCTTCCAGCTGATCCATGGGATAACACCACTTGGGATAAATGGGTGAACGCTATCAAGGCCGAGACTAACCGCAAGGGCAAGGCTCTATTTATGCCTCTGCGCTGTGCCTTGACGGGGCAGGAGCATGGGCCGGAGTTGAAGGAATTGCTGCCGTTGATCGGGCGGGAGAGGGCGTTGGAACGGTTAAAGGCGGCTTAAGATAAAACAAACCATCATGCCCGCTTTAAGCGGGCATCTGGAAGGATGTCCATTCGTCATCATGACTCACAAGACGCGTGGACACGCTACCAGATTCCCGCGTGGAGGCGGGAGTGACAAGGAGGGTAATTGTTAGTAAATTATGTCTGGAACAAACCAAAATCTCAGTGTTTCAACTAACCTTCCTCTCGCTCCAGTTATCATTCTGGTGGGGCCGCAACTGGGGGAGAATATTGGTATGTGCGCGCGTGCCATGCTGAACTGTGCGGTAACGGAACTCCGTATTGTCAATCCGCGCGATGGTTGGCCTAATCCAGCTGCTGTTTCCGCAGCATCCGGCGCGACGATAGTTCTTGATGAGGCGAATCTGTATACCTCAACCAAAGAAGCCGTGGCAGATCTTGAATTTGTGTTGGCGACAACGACGCGACCGCGAGGCATGGTAAAGGAGATTTATTCGACCGATGCTGCATCCGTGGAAATCCGCAAACGGAATGTGGACGGGGCGCAGAAATGCGGAATTATGTTTGGTCCTGAACGTGCTGGGCTGGAAAATGACGATGTGGTTCTTGCCAATGCTATTCTGAACATTCCTCTCAATCCCGGGTTTTCGTCGCTTAATCTGGCGCAGGCGGTTTTGCTGGTATGTTTTTCGTGGTTGTCGGCGAAAAATCCATTCCGATCCGAAGAAGTTATCATGGAAATGGGCGATACCTCTCTTGCTCGAAAAGATGAAATAGAGCTTCTGCTGGAGCATATTGAAGACGAACTAGCTAAAGGCAATTTTTTCCGCAGCCCCGGTCAGAAACCTGTTATCCGCCTTAATATCCGGAATTTTTTCTTCCGCTCTGCTCCGACGCAACAAGACGTGCGTACATTGCACGGCATCGTTTCATGCCTGACTGGAAAGAGAAGTTGGAAGTAGCATAAAACTTCGATTTATTTATCTGTATGGAGATGGAACAGCTGTTGTTAGCGTTGCAAAGTTTTTACGAACTATTTTATCGATTTTTGCAACATTGGAAAAGATTGGTGCTGTAGATCTATGATGAGGAGTGGAGAAAAAACTCTTCTCATACCAATTAGCCTTCAATAGATGAG
>JAGLRU010000360.1 GCA_023136145.1 Alphaproteobacteria bacterium | reverse complement strand
GTATCTATTTCTTTACTGCGATCAAGCGCATAAATGGACCCCATGTGAAGAACTTCTTCTGGATTTTAAGCCCATGACGTGCAAGTAAGAGTTCCATTCCTTTTTCCGAGATCCATGAAAAATTTTCGGGAGGGTCGATATAATCCCAGTCGGAAAAATTTTTAGGAATGTGAAAGCTATTACCGTCCGGCTCCTGTATATAAAGCACGCCTCCCGTAGCGATCATTTTGGACAACGCCTCCATATATCCTTCCGGATCCAACTGTTCGCAAAAGCTCTCCACGCAAAAAACAACCTCGGCCTGTTCTCCTCTTGCGGCATAGTCTTGTACTGTACAATGTTCAAACATATCGGCATCGTATTTATCTTTGGCGAAGGTTGTGTAAAACTCGTAAGGGTCGATGCCCTTGGCTTGAAACCCGAGTTTTTTTGCAGCAACCACAGCATATCCCTGACGGCAAGAAACATCCAAAAAACGCCGTCCGGCAAAGTTATTGGTAATCTTCTGGATCAGCTTTCTAGCATTATTAATTTTAATCTCAGGCTTTGGAGAGTGAACAGCCTCTGGCTGAATATCGCCGAAAAACTCATCCAGTTTAGCCTGAGTTAGCCACGGCTTAACTGCAATAGAACCGCATGGCTCACAAGCAACCAATCTATAACCATTCTTTTCGCCCATATCGTATTCATTGAGAGGCTGCAAACAGAAGCGACAAGTTTTTTGTTCTTCAGACATTTTTAATCCAGACTTTTTGATACAATTTCGTAAATGTCATTTGAAATATCCTTCTCAACTAAAATGCGTTTTAATTCACTTTTCATCAAGTGTTTTCTGGATGTGTCATATTTATTCCATTGCTGAAGAGGGCTTAACAGACGCGCCGCCGTTGACGGGTTGATTTTATTCACCCTCAGAATAGTTTCCGTTAGAAGCTTATATCCCGCTCCATCAACACGATGGAACCATTTCTGATTGCCAAAGCTAAAACTGCTTATCAATGCGCGCAGACGATTCGGGTTTTGATAAGTAAAATCAGGGTGCTGTGTGAGCTGGATAACAATCTCAAGAACGTCTGAGCGATCTGCCACAGCTTGCAAACTGAACCATTTGTTGAGCACTAAAGGATCATACTTCCAAGTATTATAGAAATCATCGAAAACGAATGCGCGTTCGTCCGTTTTCGTATTGGTCAGGATGCCAAGCGCAGCCACCTTGTCCGTCATGTTCTCGGCAGTTTTGTATTGCTCCAGCGCAAGCTGCACGGAAAGCTTTTCATCCGCCGCCTGAATATAGCGAAGCGCGGCTTTTTTCAAATGGCGTTTGCCGACAGCTTTCGGAGAAACGCTGTAAGTACCGCTATCGGCATTCTCCAGATAAAGTTTTTTCAATTCTGTAAGATATTTTTTTCCTATGCTTTCCATGACGAATTTACGCGCATCGTGTATGCCATCAACGTCAATCGTTTCCATCAGTTGCGCCAGATATGTTTCTGAAGGCATAGTGAGTGCCTTAGAAATAAGAGCCTTATCTGCTTTTTTATCAGTGATAAGAGCGTGAAAAGCATCAAAACAGGCTTCGGGAAGACACTCAGGCTTGTTGAGAATCAGCCGTTGCAAATAAGTTTGACCGGCATCCCAGCGATTAAAACCGTCTGTGTCGTGCGCCATCAGAAACAGCAAGTCATCCTCCGTCAAATCGGAGAGCATCTTCACCGGTGCCGAAAATCCGCGCAAAATGGAAGGCACGGGTTTTTCCGTGATATTTTCGAATAAAAAGTCCTGCTTTTTTTCTTTCAGGTGCAACACGCGGGTTTTTTCAGGCAAAATATCCTGCCCTTTTCCGTCAAGCAATCCCGTCAGCACAGGAATGTGCATAGGCTTTTTGCCGGTCTGCCCGCGTGTGTCGGGAATCTTTTGTTCCAACGTCAGCGTAAAGATATTTTTCGCCGCATCATAAACACCATTCGCGGTGATTTCCGGCGTTCCTGCTTGACTATACCAAAGTCTAAACTGGCCAAGATCAACGCCAGAAGCATCCTGCATACACTGGACGAAATCATCGCAGGTGACAGCTTGCCCATCATGCCGCTGAAAGTAAAGATCGGTTCCCTTGCGGTATTTTTCCGCACCGAGAAGCGTATGCATCATGCGGACCACTTCCGCGCCCTTTTCGTAGACGGTTGCTGTATAGAAGTTGTTAATCTCAATATAACTGTCAGGACGGACTGGATGCGCCATCGGGCTATCGTCCTCCGGGAACTGCGCGTTGCGTAGCGTTTGTACATCGTCGATACGCTGCACGTCCTCGGAATTCATGTTTGCGGAAAAACACTGATCGCGAAAAACAGTTAATCCCTCCTTGAGGCTCAACTGAAACCAGTCACGGCAGGTGATGCGATTGCCAGTCCAGTTGTGGAAGTATTCGTGCGCTACAACACCCTCTATCGCCAGATAATCGTTGTCCGTGGCGGTTTCCGGGTTGGCAAGGATAAGTCTGGAATTGAAAATATTGAGGCTCTTGTTCTCCATCGCGCCAAAATTAAAATCATCAACTGCAACAATGTTGAAAGTACCAAGGTCATACTCGCAGCCATATTTTTCTTCGTCCCATTTCATTGCATGCTTCAGGGACTGCATGGCATGAGCGCATTTGCCTTCGTTTCCGGGATTAACGTAGATATTAAGATCAACTTTCTTTCCGCTCATAGTCGTGAAGTCGTCGCTAATACAACCAAGATTTCCGGCAACAAGCGCGAAAAGATATGAAGGCTTTACAAACGGGTCATGCCAAACGGCAAAGTGACGACCATCGCCGATATCTCCTTTTTCAACACAGTTACCGTTTGACAGGAGGACTGAGCAGGATTTTTTATCCGCCTCAATTCGCGTGGTGAATTTGGTCATCACATCCGAACGGTCTGGATAATATGTGATCTTGCGAAATCCCTCCGGCTCGCACTGCGTGCAATAATTTCCGCTGGATTTATATAACCCTTCCAACGCTATGTTTTTCTCAGGATAAATTTCCGTAATGATGTCGAGCGTGAATTGGTCAGGCACGTCCATAATGGTTAAGCTGTTCTGATCGGTAACTAAGCGGCTGGAGGATAAAATTTCGCCGTTAATCTCTACCGATTTCAAAACAAGATTCTCACCGTCCAGCACAAGATTTCTGACTTCTTTATTTATGCGTTCAAATATTGTTTTGGATATAACCGTCGTCGCACCGTCGCAAATATCGAAAAACAGATGAATACTGTCGATCCTAAAATCCGGCTTTTTGTAGTCTTTCAGGTATTTGGGTTGTGGGGCGTTTTTAGTTTTCATAGCTAGAATCCTTAAATTATCTACGCATAGTAAGTCCACATATTTTAAAAATTTACATGATAAATAAACAACAACCTATTGTCAAAATGAAAAGCTGTTTCTATTTATAGTTATAAAAAATAACATTTGACAAATAAGTTAAAAATTGGTCGAATAGTATTTGTAATAATATATGTAGTTTATAGCTGTTAACAAGTATAGGTTAGTTGAGGAATGATATGAAAAATAAGCTAGGAAATATTTTCAATGAAGTAGCTTGTTCTCATCCTCGTCTGTCTTTATTTTTGCCTACAATTGTTGTAATTGCTGCGAGTGCTTCTAGCGGTTGTTTAGAACAAGTTTCTTCTTTTGATTTTGATTCTTTTATTGATTCTATTTCAAACACTGTTGATCCTGATTTGGATTCTATTGCAAATCTTGAGATTACAAAAACCGTTACTACTATCGACTCTGTTTCTGTCGACCCTGATGCTTTCTCAAAAATACCCCAACAAGATATTGGAATATTTAACAATGCTGTAAATCAAGCTGCAAATGGTGATCTTATATCCACTCAATGGATAAATGTTTATAATCCAGATAATCAAACAGAAGTGCTTTTCCAAGTGCCTGTCGATTTTGATGGCAGGGATAGTGCTGCTTACGATGATATTGTTAGCGGAGCTTTGAAAGATTACAATCAAAAGTTAACGGCTATTCTGGATATTAAGGAAGAAATAACTGGTTCTGATAATTTTGAGACATTTGTTGATACTGTAAATCAAGTTACACTTCAATCTAGGAGTCATGACTTTACATCTAATCAATGGATGAATGTTCCTGATCCAAATAATACGTCAGAAGTGCTCTGCGAGATACCTGTTAAGGTTTATGGTGCAAATGATGCTACGTATAACGAAATTGTTGAGGGAGCCATAAACGACTATAACGAGAAAGTAGAAGCAGTTCAATATGCGGCTGAAAAATTAACAGACACTAATTTTGACACATTTATTGATTGTTGTAACCAAGCTGCAAATTATGATCGTATAGTCAGTTTCAATATGGATGTTTATGATCCAAATGATCCAACGAAAGTACTTTTTCAGATACCCGTTGAGTTTGATGGTTCAAATAATGTTGAGTATACAAAAATTGTTAAAAATGCCTTGGACGACTACAATGAAAAATCATCGGTAATTCTTCAAGCTATTAGGAACACACCAAAACAAACTGGACCATCTATGTAATTTAAGTTAACAAGTTAAGTTAGCTGAGGAATGATATGAAAAATAAGCTAGGAAATATTTTGGGGCTGTACCAGATAACTAAATAAAGTTAATGGTAGAGCATGAGAAAAAGTAGATTAAGTAAATATAAACAAGGGAGATTAATAGAGCATTTTATTGCTGGAACAACAGCCCATTGTGCTGCAAATTTAGTTGACGTTAATTTCAAAACAGCAGCTTATTTTTATCGCCGTCTCCGTGAAATCATAGTATTTGAAACAGAAAATCCAGCCGGACAGCATCGTCTGTTCTGATTGTTGGCGTGGTTAAAATATCCTGGATGTATCCGAGTTCAAACACTACCGGATTAACTATTCAAAATTGTTTGTCAACAAACATAATCATATCAGAGGGAATAGACAGGTTTAAGTCTGAACTATAAAAGTAACCATATAACCATCATTTTATAGTCATAAAACTGTTGTTAACGCAATCAATTCTAATCTAAAATCTGGCAGCGAATCTGCACGTCATGTACATTTACATGACGAAAGAATAATATCTTACCAAACTTACGTAATTTAATGTCAACAATTTTTATCAGGAATGATTATATATAACTACTTGATAAATAAATAAAATCCCGAATTTATTTATTGTTTTAGTAGTTATAAAAAATAACATTTGACGAATCCATTAAGAAAAGGTTAAAATGTTTTCACAAACCACGAAATTGTTATTCAAATGTTAAGAAAAGGAAATAATTATGGGAATGCAAAATGTTGCTTTTAATCTAGTTTCGAAAGTTCCTCCGAAAATTTTACTCGGTGGCGCTATGCTTGCTACCATAATAGCTACTGGTTGTACAGATAGTGCTGATCCGTCTGTTTTGGCTGATACTGTAGATAATCCTTTAGAAGCCCTATATAACGCCTGTGCAAAAGACGGTGCGGGTGCTCCTGACAGCATTGAAATAAATGGTAAGGAAATTCCAATCGATCAGTCTAAGTCTACGGATGAAAGCTTTATGGAGGCTAAGGGACATTGGTTTAGTCATTTGAGGCGCTGACAGCATTTCGATAGAAATTGTTAAAAAGTTCCAATTGATCAAACTCTAACTTCTACAGATAAAAACTTTAGAAAGGCTAAGATATTTTTGTTGTACGGTTAATTAACCGCGTTATCTAACTGTTTAGTCCCTCTATATGCGGTTATTTCTTATTCCGTTATGCAGTGAGACTAAACATACTCAAAGTATTAAGAACAGGAGGTAATTATGAGTTCAAGTTTACACGCAATGAAAAATATTTTTAACGGGGTAGCTCCAACTGATCTTCGTGATGCTGCTGTTATTGCTCTTGCTACTATTGCTATTGTTACTGCTACTGCTGCAGTTGGTGGTGATTATTTAAGTCAATTTAACACTGTGGCTAGTAACGCTGCTAGTACTCTTGTTGACGTTATTGAGACTCTTATTTACCAACCTCCACCTGTTGATTCTCCATTTAATGTCCCTAAAGACATTGCGTTTCCGACATTAAGAGCATAATAACATTACAATAATACTGGTAATGCGATTTTAGACGGTCTTTATAACGCTTACAGTTGCGGTACTGATAGAACTTTATGGTATGGATAACACTTCTTTTAGTGTTAAACTCGATAATTGTGCCTTATTCTATTGTGTTATGGGATTGAACATATTCGAACTTTAAGAAAAGGATTTAGTTATGGCTTTAAGACTAGAAAAAGGAATGATGATGGAGGCTTTTAATAAAGTGTCTCCGCGTACACTTGCTCTTGCGCTTTCTGCTGCTGCCATAATTGGTGCTGGTTGTTTAGGAGAGCCTACCAGTGTGCCTGACCTTGTTTTAAACATAAACAATACGACGGCAATAGCAACGGAGACAGTTATTGCGACAAAGACGCCATCGGCAGATACAGAATCGACGCTAAAGCTTGGTACGAATATTTTAACAACCATACAGAATGCTTGTGAATGTAATAGTACGGAACCTATTAGTTATATTGATGTATTTAATGGCAATAAAAATGTTGAAGTTTTAATCGAACAGAATCCTAATGATACTCAAGAATGCGTTAATAAAGCTCTTGCATATATGATGAATCCTCCTAAGTGAGTTACTAACTGTTAGCAACATCTAAAAACCTCAAATTTCTCTAATAGCGTCACTCTAGCGAAAATGTATGGATAGCTTTGAATTCAGCTATATGTGCCTTTTTTCAATATGTCTCCAAATTTCACTCAGGATATTTTCGACGCCTTCGCCACTGACGGCGGAAAGAATGTGTACTTTTTTGCGGATAAATTTTGAAAGGATATTTCGCTGATCCTCTGCAAGTTCCTGACCAAGCGCATCCATTTTATTCAACGCTATGACTTCCGGTTTTTCAGCAAGATTGCCACCGTAGGCTTCCAATTCTTCACGAACGGTTTTATAAGCACCGACAATGTCATCCTGCGTCATATCGATTAAATGGAGTAGGACGCTCGTACGCTCAACATGGCCAAGAAAACGCATACCGAGGCCATGCCCTTCATGCGCACCCTCGATCAGTCCCGGAATATCTGCCATCACGAATTCGTTGTCGTAGAAATTAATGACACCTAGATTGGGAATAAGAGTTGTAAAGGGATAATCTGCGATCTTCGGCTTTGCGCGCGAAACGGCTGAAAGAAACGTCGATTTTCCGGAGTTAGGCAGCCCTATAATGCCAGAATCAGCGATCAGTTTCAATCGGAGCCAAACTGCGCGTTCATCTCCCGGCCAGCCGGGAAGACATTTGCGTGGGGCGCGGTTGGTGGCAGATTTGAAATGCGCATTGCCAAACCCTCCATCGCCGCCCTTAAGGAAGATCATGCGTTCACCTGGAACCATCATATCGGCAAGAACGGTTTCCTTGTCTTCGTCAAGAATAACGGTTCCGAGAGGCACTTTAACGATCAAATCCTTTCCGTCCTTGCCGAATTTGTTAGAGCCTTGACCGTGATGTCCAATTTTAGCGCGAAAATGCTGTGTGTAGCGGAAATCAATAAGGGTGTTGAGGTTTTCAACGCATTCAAAAATGATATGCCCACCGCGCCCACCGTTCCCGCCATTAGGGCCACCCATATCAATATATTTCTCACGGCGAAAACTGACGCACCCTGCCCCGCCCTTTCCACTTTCGAGATATATTTTCGCCTCATCAAGGAATTTCATTTTCTATTTTTTTACCATCAAGAAACTAAACATGCCAAGAAAACACAACCATCTTGACATTTTAATTCCTGTAAACAAAAAGCCGGAGAAAGAATTCCCCGACTTTTGAAAAATTCTTGCAACCTTTATATCAAACTGCTTCAGTCTCAGGAATGATCGAAATGTACTTACGATTCTTGATCCCACCGTGAAACTTCACCCGTCCGGTGATTTTCGCAAAAAGTGTATGATCTTTACCAATGCCAACGAACTTACCCGGATGGAATTTTGTTCCACGCTGGCGAACGATGATATTACCGGGGATGACCAACTCACTACCGTATTTCTTAACGCCTAGACGTTGACCAGCTGAATCACGACCGTTTCTGGAACTGCCGCCCGCCTTATGGTGTGCCATTGTATGTTACTCCTTAAAACCTTAACCCTTAATGTCTGTAATTTTTAACACGGTCAAATTCTGACGGTGGCCGTTCTTACGACGATAATTTTGACGGCGTTTCTTCTTGAAGACGATAATTTTGTCATCTTTTTTCTGCTTCAATACTATAGCTTTCACGCTAGCACCGGAAACGACTGGCGTACCGATTTTGGCACTATCTTCACTACCTACAAGCAAAACTTGATCCAACGTCACCGAATCTCCCTCGGGAGTATCCAGCTTTTCAACTTCAATTATGTCATCTTTTGCGACACGATACTGTTTGCCACCTGTTTTAACAACTGCGTACATGATTATAACCGTCTGCTTTCAAAGTGTTTTCTGCATGGTTACCCTCACAGTGAGCAACAAAATTACCCTCCGCATGAGTTCACCGAAGTGAGAAATATACTCGCAAAACCAACTATGTCAAGAATTTTTGTCAGTATAAAAAGGATTTAATCAGCAAATTATCTCCCCATCCATCACAGCGTATATCAATTCTTCATAAATAACCTATAATCTGGAACGGGGAGATTATTCGGGAATGCAGCAAATTCTGAACAGTTTGATTATATCGGAACAGCTTTTTTTGCAACATGAGCTTGAAGCTAATATGTTAAATAGCATCGAAGGCTATCACCCTACCTTTACAACGCAAGCTATAAATTCTCTTTATAAGAAGAATCATGCTCCGAATTTGATTTTTATCGAAAATCAAGGTGAGCTTAAGCCAGAGGACATGCAGCGGATAATCCAGATATTCCCTTACAAAATATATGTAGTAATAGACGACAACCCTAATGAGGCTCAACGAAAGACATTCATAAAAGCCGGCGCGGACGAGGTTATGAGTCTCACTCAATTGCAATCCGATCTGGGAAAACATCTGTTAGAAAAACTTCTGGTGTTCAGAAAACAGGTGGAAACAGAAGACCGCATCGAAGAAAGCGAAGAACGCTTTCGTGGGATAATTGAAAACGCACGCGATGTCATCACCTTGCTAGACGAGGATGGAACAATCATTTACAACAGCCGGGCTTTTGAACGGTTACTGGAGTATGAATCTTGGGAAGTTCTTGGGCAAAATTTTTTCGATCTGGTTCACGCGGAGGATTGTTCGTGCATCAAGAAACAATTCAAACGACTGATTCAGCAGGAACCGCAGACAATTGGTACCGGAGAAGCTTTAGAATTCCGATTTAAGCACAAGGAAGGGCATTGGCGAATTTTCGAAGCTATGGTGTCCAATCTGCTAAAAAATGAATTCGTACAAGCGGTGGTGCTAAACTCCCGCGACGTAACAGAGCACAGGAAATCTGAAATCGAACTGAAGAAATACCGCTCGCATCTTGAAGAACTGGTTGACCGGCGTACCCGCGAACTAACGGCAGCACTTGAACAGGAAAAAATGGCGGCAGAACAGCAAAGAATATTTATTTCGATGGTCTCCCACGAATTCCGTACGCCACTAACCATCATCGACGGAAACGCACAGATCATCCAGCGGCGCGGAAGCACACTCTCTACTGAAATGATGGAGAAGCGGACGAGAACCATCAGACTTGCGGTGGTGCGTCTTGTCAGGCTGATAGAGACAATTCTCTCAGCGCATACGTTGGAAAGCGGCAAGATGACGGTTTCTCTGGCTCCATGCGATCTGGCCGGTGTCATCCGCGATGTCTGCGACGATCATCTGGATGTGGAACCAAGCCATGAAATTATGATGGATATTCAAAAGAATCTACCTGATATGCTACTGGATGAAAAGGTTCTTCGCCATATAATGATGAATCTGCTTTCTAATGCCGTCAAATACTCGCCACAAAATCCCCTGATAGAAGTTAGTGTCTGCGCTGAAGGGCAAGTAGTGGTCATTCAGGTGACGGATCACGGTGTGGGTATCCCAGAAAACGAATTACCAAAAATATTCACGCGCTATTTTCGGGCATCAACATCTGGCGGAATTTCCGGCTCCGGTCTTGGATTAAGTTTCGTTAAGCAGTTTGTCGAACTGCACGGAGGCAAGATTGAAATTCAAAGCGGAGATAAGGCAGGAACTACAGTGACGGTGCGGCTTCCGATGAAATCAAAAAATATATAAAGAAAGGACGAAAATAATGTCAATGATGAAAAATCAGATAATAAAAATATTGTTGATAGAAGATGAAGCGGCAGTCCGGGAAATACTGACTGACGAGTTATCTGTTCAAGGGCATACGGTGATAGAAGCCGTCAACGGTGAAGACGGGTTGAAAAAATTTCTGGAGGTGGAACCGGATCTGGTTCTATGCGACCGAGCCATGCCTGGCATGTCCGGGTATGACGTACTCGACAACATCCGAAGAATGCACCCACAGTTCGCCAATATACCCTTCGTTTTCCTGACTGCTCTAACCGATCCACGTGACAAAATGGGTGTCGAGCACCTTTATCCAGCGGCCTATATAGAAAAACCCGTTGACTTCAATATGCTATCCGAAAAGATCAAAGTTTTGGTACGGAAGGGATAAGTGCCCTGAGTTTCAACTCGTCATATCCGCTTTACGCTGGTATTCGGCTGTAGTTCATTTGATAACAGTGTCCGGCACCAGCTCGTGATCCATGACAAGCGATCTTATCGTAGACAATTTGGCATTATGTTTTTCTAAAGAAAGGCCATCGACGCTGAGAGTGCGCTTATGCGTAACGCCATCAACGGAGGGGCCGTGTTCGACCATAAATTCCAATATTCTTTTATTATTTTTCTCAGTCAGAATATCAAGAATTCCTTTTCGCCAATCATAACGCAATACTGCCAGCGCACCAAGTAGCGCGTAAGAACCCCAGTTTGAAACACCAGCAACGATCAAAGCATCAGCCGGTATTACACACGCAACTACATCGCCATGAAAGACGTTATTAGCAATGATTTCACTTGAGATGGATCCCATCCCTATTTCATTGCCTCCATCTCCAATTGCAAATTTACACCATCCTTCGTCAATAAAAGCCATATCCAATGGTTCAGTATATAAACTGATGTCAACGCCTCTCATGCTCCTATAAGTCCCGTCCACACTCCGGCCACAGCGTTCTATCGACAAGACGTGGGTAATTCCCGCCTGTTTCCACCTTGATATGACTTTTTCAACGGAAGTTTCATCACTGACTACATCCATGAGCGTGGCAACAACGTTGGCTCCATCAAGAGCAGCTTTACAAACGCCTTCGCAGGATTTATCCGTCATAAGACGACATTCCACTCCGGCTTTATCAAGCCCTGCAATAAGCATCGCTGCTCCAAGAGGCCCATCTGTTTCGCCTGATGGAGGATTGCCTGTTGGTATATAAAATCCTGTTATAATTCCAACGCGAGGCTTATCTGCTTCGGCTATTGCCTTAGCGATGGAACTCAACCCTCCCTTAGCTGCCTCAAAAAGCGGTTTGATATTCCGCCC
>JAGLRU010000036.1 GCA_023136145.1 Alphaproteobacteria bacterium | reverse complement strand
AAGCTGTATATCTCCCGATTGCTCAATTACACTCACCTGCACCTCGGCAATTTCAGGCGACGATTTTATTTCCAGCAGAGCTGTCAGTTCTTCACGGGTAATTTCGGCGAATTTAATAAAATCCTGCACATCAAAATTGTTCAACGGTGTATTACCAAAACGAACACCGACACCTGCAGGATTTGGCGTTGTTAAGATCGCAAATTCCTGCTCCGATAATTCAAAATATTCACGTTTATATTTTTCTGCAGACTCATTTAGCAATTTATAAATATCAGCTAAAGATAAGTCGAAATGTTTGAGATAAAGACGCAATTCCTCAAGATAAAGATTAAAAGGTAAGGATACTGAATTTTGTGCGTTTGCCAATGTGTCGTAAATATCAGCAGGATCAAATTCTTTTTCAAGATATTGTTCTAAAACCTCATTTACGATCTGAAGATAAGGAATTATAGTTTTTGTATTTTCACAAGTCAGATCAACCGTCCACAAATCCGGGCGGCGGCGTTTTAAATAAAGTGGATGGTTTGCATCAGCAGGCGGGAAAGCTTTTTTCGAAACATATTTATCAACAAAATACATTAGATCAACAAAATATGCCGAAGGACTAAGAATGGAACGACAATGTTCACAATTACAAAAATTTTGATTTCCAAATAATTCTTCATACCCGTCAATCTCACGTAAATCATTGAGCAAAGGAGTACGGTTAGACGGTCTTAATTTATCAAATATCCCTATAGAGGCATCACGGATTGTCTCGAATAAATGAGAAATAGCCGTACTATTTTCCACAGCTTTAATATATATATTTTTTCCATCAATAATATCCAGCTCACTATTTTTTAAAAATTCTTCCTCAGGGACAGCCGCAATATAGGTAGAAGATGAAAATCCGCCGGATAGAAGTTTTTCACTTTTTTCGTAGTCATCTGTAAGTGTCAAAATACGCTGAAAAGTCATCATCTGGCGTTTAATAAAAATCCTGTCTCCGTTATCAATACCTGTCCAGTCAAATTCCACATCTTTTTTGACAAAATCGGCAACATACAAATCAAGGTCACTATTGTTTTTATAAAATTTAGCCAAGCTTTGGGTGCGCCGTTTAATTTCCTCTTTTTTCTTATCACGGGAAAGCCTTCCATCATTTGCTATTTCAGAAATCCCCAGTGAACCGTACCTGTTATTAAATTTACCAAAGGATTCCAGTTTTTCTTCTGTTTCCTTACGTTTGTCCGCACTCATTCCTTTCCAGTTGATCGCATTATAATTTAATAAACGCCCCTCAATCAGCTTTTCATCTTTTTTTGTAACAACCATAACATCATCAAAAAGATTGATTTCCTCTTTAAAATCACACAGTGCCAGACGTGTTCCCATGTACTGACTTGGAAATGTTTTCTCAATCGCATTACGCAATGTTTCCGCATAAAAATCCGTTCGTTTTTCTCCAACAGGAAGAAGGATATCATTGTCGTCTATCAGTTTTTTCCAATCCGCGCGATCCCATCCGATATAATCGGTCACAGACTTATTGTTACTTGCCTTTAAAAGTTTTACAAGCTCCAGATTAGAACCACTCAGGCGGCTAATGTCTCCGACAAATCCAAGTGTTTCTCCCTCCTTACTGCTTAAAATATTTTTGTTTACCAAATCATCAATACAAAAACGATTTATATCTTCAGGATCAATATTTTCTTTCTGCAATTTTTCAATCACCGGTTCGTTTAGTCCGGCTATTTTTGCAAGTTCAACAGTTTTAAGGCGACGGATTTCAGGAGAAAGAAAAGGATTGTCTTCCAACGTAGAATCTAAAGCCAGTATTTCCGTTACCTTTTCATTGCTCCCGCGTTTGTCCAATTGCCTGTCTATTTTTTCAGCTTCGACCTGTGTCAACTTTTTGTTTGTACTATCCTCAACTGCCTTTTTAACAAGCGCACTTAAAGGCTTGTCTTTATATGATACATAATCTATATCCGCGTTTTTCAAGATTTTGAACAAATCTTCGTCCTGAGTACCTATACGGCTCAGAATTTCTTCCTTAATTCGTTTATTCAAAACCTTATCCAGTTCTCCCCTGTCTTCTGTTTTTAGGCTATCTATAAAAATGCCTTTTCCGCCGTGAAAAACAACTTTTTTAAGTGTGATATTTTCCACTATGTTATTTGTTGGACACATAACCAATCTCCTTTGTTAATAAATGGAGCTGACCCAGATAACTAAGTTAAATACATTTTAACTCACTTTTTAATTTGTCGTAATTATTCCTGAGGTTCAGAATTGTTAAAATACTATTCGAATTCTTTTAAAAATAGCCCAAAATGCTTTATAGGAATACCATTAAATTTTCGCATATAACGCTTAACCTGATTACAAAAATTCTCAATCCCATTAATGTGATTATGCTTATCAGAAAACAATTTTAAATGATTGATCTGATAATGAGAGGTGGTCCCAGAAATTCGGACCGGGTGTTAAGCTACTTTTTATGACCAAAGGAGGGTCAATAATATGAGTAGAACTAGAAAGAACCATCCTGCCGGTTTTAAGACAAAAGTAGCTTAACACCCTGTCCAACGAAGTAGGGCCACCTCTTAACGCTTAGACAGCGCTGCTATGCTTTCTTGACTCTCTTGTATCGCTCGACGCAATGCCTCTGTCGTACGGGCGCACTTGTGTAATATCTGTCCCATAGTTTGTCCCTCCGTATATGCTTATATAGTATGCCATCATACTGTGGGACTAAACATATACACACATCTTACATAGTTCTTTAGACTTCATTTTTTGAAATAATGAGGTTGCTGGATAAACATCTATTCAGCGTGTGATCTGTATCTTCTTTAAACCTGTTGTTTCCTACAATCAACGTTAGGTAATTCTTTTTAAAAAACAGAGACCTCATACTTTAATCATTGGAGCTAGCACTTAATATTGTTCTCTAATATTATAAACATTAACAGGTAG
>JAGLRU010000359.1 GCA_023136145.1 Alphaproteobacteria bacterium | reverse complement strand
CGGTCGCCTTTTTCTTTTCCTGTGCCTCCAAGTGTTACTCCGTGAAGAAGGGAGACGTTGTCTTCAATGACGGAAGTTTCTCCGATGACGATCCCCGTTGCATGATCGAGCATAATGCCAGTGCCTATTTTTGCAGCCGGATGAATATCGACATCATAAAGAATGCTACTTCTGTTCTGAAGAAAAAGAGCAATATGTATTTGCTTATGCGACCAGAGCCAATGTGCGAGGCGGTAGAGTTGTAGAGCGTGAAATCCTTTGAAATACAAGAATGGAATAAGATGCTCTACCGCCGCAGGATCGCGTTTAACGACAGCGTTCAGATCGCATGAGGCTTTATCCAAAATTTCTGGTGTTTTTTTATAAATTGATAAGAAGATTGTTTCCAGATAATTGCTTTGGATAGTTGGATCGAGTTGCTGACGAGATAGGAGTCGGCTTAAACCTTCAGCCATATTTTTGCTGTTTAGAATAATTTCTTGTCCAAAGTTGGCTAAATATGGAGAAGAATCGACCATATCTGCTCCACTTTTCTGAAGTTTTTCCCATTCAGTGGATGCAATAATTTGAGATTGATTGGTGCTCATTTTGTCTCTCCATAAAAGGCTGTTTGAAAGCCGTAACTGTTGTTCTGTCGGATGTTGTTCAAATAAAGAACGGCGATTTGGTCAACTATAAAGACAACAACAAAGAGACATCTTTCTTTTCCTTAAAAAATAAATGAGTTATTCATTATGTTAGGAATTGAGCAAATAGTCAAGAATTGTTAATCAGTTTTCAGATTACAAATTACAGGAATTTAGCTTTGCAAAACAAATTTTTCATGCTAAAAATGAAAAGTTATTAACTGTAGAATTATGAAATCTGAAAGGGGTGATTAAAATAGTACAGGTCATTGTACGCGATAACAACATTGATCAGGCATTGCGCGCATTGAAGAAAAAGATGCAACGCGAGGGGATTTTTCGTGAGATGAAGATTCGGCGGCATTACGAGAAGCCATCGGTTAAAAAAGCACGAGAGAGATCCGAAGCCGTCAGGCGTTATCGTAAGCTGGAGCGTAAACGTAAGGAGCGCGAAGGTGAGTAGTCATATTTTCGGATGACTGAATCAAGGAAAAGCCCCCGCGCGTTAGCCGGGGGTTTTTTTCGATTTAAATGGATTTCCTTTTCGACGCCATAGCAGCATCATAATCAGAAGGAGGTTCATAACTATGATGGTGGTTGGATAAAAAACAATAGCGTTAGTTATTCTCTCCAAAGCGAAAATGGAAAGAGTAACTTGAAAATCATTGCAGCAAAACTTTAGGTGCTTTTAGGGATTGCGCCTCTGAATTTATTTCTGTTTTTAATCCTAGTAAAATATCCTCTGCGCTGATTGAGATGCCAGGTGCGATGGATGCTCCCTCGGTGGCGAGATCGATGAGCATCTCTAATGTTGATTTTCGCGCTGGGAATACTTCGACTGGAACGTCCTGCTCCGGTTTCAGATTTGCCTCTACTCTGGCGAACATGATAGCTTTATTAATGCCACCTAGCTTATCCACCAACCCGTTTTCTTTCGCCTGTTTTCCTGTCCAGATGTGGCCTTCCGCAACGGAGATCACCTGATCTCGTGTCATTTTGCGACCTTCCATCACTCTGACTATAAATGCTTCATAGATATCGTTCAGTCTGACTCCGATGCGCCTTTTTTCTTTGTTGGAAAAAGGGACATTGGATGACCACATTCTAGCGTTGTCGCCAAACTTGATCCCTTCCCAGTTTATGCCAAGTTTTGTCCACATTTGTGCCAGAACGAACTTGCCACCGAACACGCCGATAGAGCCGGTGATGGTAGCCGGTTCTGCAACGATGATCTTTGCTGGAGTGGCGACCCAGTACCCGCCTGATGCGGCATAACCACCCATCGAGACGATCACTGGCTTGCCCATTTGCTGTGTTTCTATTATGGCGCGGCGAATGGACTCTGCTGCTTCTGGCGTACCGCCCGGGCTATCAATACGAAAAACAACCGCATCGACGTTTTTGTCTTTTTGCGCTTCCTCGAATGCAGCAACTATCTTGTCGGCGGCCATTCCGAAACCACCCATTCTGGTGCGAGCCTGACTGCTATAGGAAATAATATCACCAATGCCGAAAATCAGGGCGATCTTGGCTTTTTTCTCAGGCACATCGGCTGAAGTTGGCTTGTGGAAAACTTTTTCCATTAAGGCTGTAAGCTTTCCGCTATGATCGATCGTGTCCGATTGGTGTAAATATTTAGATAGATCAATCGTCTTGACGGCCTTGTTGCCTGCCGTGAGTTTGGCTTCATTCATCATTTGGTTGTAATAGCCGATTTTGTCGATAAGGTTCAGCTTTGCTGCATTGAGGTCGCTGTAAGGGGCATCATTGATGATCTGATGCATAGTGTCTGCCGGTATCTTGCGGTTTTTGGAAATGTCATACATCATTTGCAGGGCGATGTTATTGACTAGGCCTGTTATCATTTTGCGGTGCGGAGCACTCATACTTTTTTTTGTCAGGCTTTCCGAAGCGGATTTATATATACCTTTGCGGGCAAATTGTGCATCTACGCCTATTTTATCCATGATCTCCTTTAAAAAAGGAACTTCTGCTGCCACGCCATTTATAGAAACTGTACCAACCGGCTGCAACCATATCTTGTCGAAAGCCGCCGCTAGATAATAACTTCCCATGTTGGAGGAAAAGCCACCGTAATCTTCGGCGAATACGTATGCGAATTTTCCATTGGTGCGGAATCTAGCGATCGTATCACGCAGCTCTTGTATTTGCGCTGGAGCCATATCAATGTCCTGAATCTTGGCAACGAACCCCTTCACGCGAGGGTCATTGGCTGCCTGCGTCAAGGCATCTGTAACTTCGTAGAAAGTGGTTTCTGGACGCAGCAGTGGTTGAGTAAGGGATGGTATTGTTACACTTTCCGCCAGTCCTGACTTGAATGTATAGGACAGAATAACCCTATCCGGCATGTCGGGAGGAATGTACGGGGCGACCTTATGAAATATCACAAAAAGAAGGACAATGCTGGCGGTTGTCAGCATACCCATCAA
>JAGLRU010000358.1 GCA_023136145.1 Alphaproteobacteria bacterium | reverse complement strand
GGCAGTGGGAACTGGAACAGTTGTAGTTTTGGAGGCGCGTGTGGAGGAGCTTTCTGTTTGTTCCCGTAGGTCGAACAATTCGTCCGCCAAAATCAGTGCCGTTAGTACCACCAGATGTGAATCGTTGTAGGAAGCTCCAGAACGCGAGATTTCTTGCAGTTTTTGGTCGATATAAGCCGTTAGATCGACTATGCGGCCTTCTTGACCATCATCGCAGGCGATATCATAGGATCGTCCGTTAATGTAAATTGTCACTTCAGCCACAGCATCACTCCCCGGTTAACAGCGTTTCGAGACGCTTGATCGTTTGGTCGAGTCTTATCGCTACTTTGCGGTTGACTTCGCGCTCATCGCGTACGCTTAGGTCTAGTTGCGGCTCATCCTTTTGCTTTTTTGCAGAGATAAAGCTTTTTTCAACTGTAGTCTCAAGATGCACCAGAGACTTGTCGAGAGTATTCAGAGCTGATTTGAGAGAAGACTTCATAAAGGATTCCTGCTCACTTCGGTTGATCACTTTAACAATGTAACTAGCATAAAATTCCTAAGGGTTTACGTCAACGCACGTTTTACATTCAGATATCGTGATAACCCCTTGAAATCTGGTCATTGGCATTTTTGGGTGATATGGAAGTACGTCAGGATTCATGAAATCAAGGTGTTTTGATACGCTTCTGCCAGCCGTATAAATCCTGCACTATCGATTTCCTCGGCGCGGGCAGTTGGCGCGAGGTCAGCGGCGGCGAGAAGTTTTTCCGTATCGGTGCCGAGCTTTTTCAGGCTTTGCCGGAGCATTTTGCGGCGTTGCCCGAAAGCGGAAGCGGTGACTTTTTCCATTAAGGCGAATTCGACGTTGTCTTTTCGGTTCTGGCGCGGAACGATATGAACTACGGTTGATGTGACTTTTGGTTGTGGCGTAAAGGCGGAAGGCGGGATGTCGAATTTCTTTTCCACTATGGCGAGCCATTGCGCGATGATCGAGAGACGCCCATATTCTTTTGTGCGTGGTTTGGCGGTCAGGCGGTCAGCGACTTCGCGCTGAAACATAAGTGTGAGGCTATCGAACTCTGTGATTTTCTTTAGCCATCCGATCAGTAGCGGGGTGGCGATATTATAGGGCAGGTTTGCAATAAGAACACGGGGGGCAGGGCACAAGGATGTTACATCAAGCTTTATGGCATCACCGGCCTCGATTGTCAGCCTATCGGGATAGGCGGCGACAATTTCTTGTAACGCAAGAAGACAGCGGTCGTCTCGTTCCACCGCATAGATGTGCTTTGCTTCCGTCTCCAGCAGTGCTCGCGTTAGTCCGCCGGGGCCAGGGCCGATTTCGATGACGTTTTTGTCTGTCAGGTCTCCTGCGGCATGGGCGATTTTTGCGGTCAGGTTCAGGTCAAGCAGAAAATTTTGCCCTAGCGATTTTTTCGCCGCAAGCTTGTATCGACCAATAATCTCGCGGAGAGGAGGGAGTGGGGATGACGGGAGCAAGTTTTTCTTCCTTTCTGGAGGTGTAGTCATTTAATCGTCACCCCCGCTTTACGCGGGGGTCTGGAAGCGCGTCTGCGCGTCATGTTGGCTTAATCTTGGACAGCATAAGTTTTTGGGCATTCCGTAAAATTTGGCTATAGGAAACAATTTTTATACTGTGTAATTGATCATTCCAGAAGCTTTTGAGTTGTTGAAGATCCTCATTGTCTTTTGTTTCATCTTCATTGCCGATGATAAATATACCTTTAGGATTTTTGAAATCTTTAATTTCCAGTGCGTCTCTTATGCTTCCCTGTTTTTCAGTCCCATAAATGATGTACTCGGCAAGCTGGTTCAGTCCAGCATTTGCTATATGGCCAAATGTTTTATTCTTTGTGAAAAGTTTTTCTTTCGGTGACTTTAACTCAACAAAGAACCACTCGATCCCTCCCGAGCCTTTACCGGCAATCAATAGGTCAGGAATCTTTCCATTCTTACCATTGGTTAATTTTGGTCTGATCTGAGGTTTGTTTTTTGACCACATGGCATGGTGTCCAACCCTGTCTAATAAAGGCTCAAAAACAATAGCATTGGAAGCCAATAACTTATGAATCTTTGTTTCGCTTCCAGCAGTGATGGCGGTTTCTAAATTATGAACAACCTTTTCATTAAGTTTCCTGTTTACAATGTCCATCCCCGACAATTCGGGATGTTTACGGTTATTTGAGTTCTCTAGTCGTAACATCTTTATTTCTTTTTATTTTTCTATATGACGTGCTTTTACTCTCATCCTCTTCAAGAGTGAGAGGAGACAACCTACATCCTCCTGTCGATAAAAGCTGTGGCTCGGAGATCGCGGAGGTAGCGTTCAGCCATTTGGCCGAGGCGTTGTATGCCGAGTTTTGTGGCAAGCTGTTCGCGGGAGGCTTCCTCTTTTCCGGTCTTTGGATCGGTGGGCGCATCATCGTTCCGACGCAATCCCCGGAGAAACAGGATGTGATATCCTTTGGCGGATCGTATAGGAGGGCTGATCTGGTTTGGCTTCATTTTTTCGAGTGCCTTGTCGAGTTCCGGATCCATCTGGCCTTCCTGTACCCATCCAAGATTGCCACCGCTGGATGCTCCCGGAGCTTGCGAGAATTCACGCGCTATATCAGCAAAGGAGGCACCTTTCATAAGTTGTGTCACCAGTTTGTCCGTTTCGCTGCGGACATCCTTTTCTTTTGATGGGTTTTGGACGGACAAGAAAATTTCCGCAACATGGTACAGAACTTTTCCAGAGCCGTGAGCTATCTGGTTCAGAGCCAGATCAATTTCGTTTTCGCTGATATTTATCTGCGGACGTAGTTTCTTCCTGACGATATGCCCCCACGCAATATCTGCCCTGATTTGGTCATAGAGAGAGTCGATGCGAACACCGAAATCGGACAGGCGTTTCCTGAATTCTGGTGGCGAGGTACCGTTCTGACGTGAGAGATTAGCGAATCCGGCGTTTACGTCCTCTTCCCTGACGGTGATGCCTAGTTTCTTTGCTTCCTGAAGTTGCAGAGCTTCATCAATCAGCCGATTGAGAATCTGTTGCTCCATTTTTTTACGTTGCGCAGGCGTGACGCTTTCACGGGAACTGGACAGATAAAGCTCAGTCCGGTCGCGGATGTC
>JAGLRU010000357.1 GCA_023136145.1 Alphaproteobacteria bacterium | reverse complement strand
CGGTAAACGATTCGGAAAAGCTGATTGGCGGACCTGTAAGTGCTGTCAGGAATCGGGCTGGGTTTGTGATTGAGGTTGTGCAGGGCGAGTTTGACAGAGATGACCTTGCAAGGAAGATTTACAGGACGATGAGTGAGAAGTACGGGGACAAGAAGCTTATTCAGGTGATTGCGCCGGTGGATAAGATTGCGGGGTTCCTGCCGCCGGGTGGTTCTAGGGTGAAGGAGTAAGGGGAGGAGTTGGGTTAGAGGTAGTGGTAATTACAGGCGGAGGATTTGAGGACGGGGAGTGCAGACGATGAGTTTTTTCCACCACTAATATTTAATCAGAATAACAAATGCAGTGCTAAAATTGGGTACGGGTAGAACTTACAACAATTGCAAATAGGAAAATAAAGCATTGTATGGAGAAATCAATGGAAAGTGTTGCACAATATAAAAAAATGAGTTATATACAATGCGTCCATACTCCTAAAATGCACGCGAAGGACAAATGAACAATTTATGTGATCTTTCTGGATTACTAATAAAAATATCTGAACAATACAAATAACAAAGGAAAGTGCATGCAATGGTTCACAACAGAATAATTACTGAGAATCAGCTCGATGAATGGGTGCGTGGTAACGCCGAAGAAGCCCAGGGTGTAATTGTTGAGCTCGTCTGGCGACTTGTAGCTGCTTCATCTCCCAAACCAAAAGAGCGGCGCTTCCCGCTCTGTGATAGTATAGGACAACCAGGACCTGACGGGATGCTTGATACGGATTTCGGCTTTGATCCATTTGTATCCGAGGGAAGATCATTCTGGGAAATCGGCACTGGATCAAAAGCAGGCGATAAGGCAACAACGGATTATCGCGAACTTGTTAAGGCCACACCTGAAGATGTTCGTCTCCAATCAACATTCGTTTTTGTCACTCCCTTATCTGGAAGAAGAGATTGGACGAATACATGGAAGGAAGACGCACAAGCGTCATGGTTGAAGGACAGACGCCAGCGCAATGATTGGCGAGATGTTCGTGTTATTGATGGATCAGTCCTAATTGACTGGTTGCAACACTTTCCTGCGGTCGAACAATGGCTAGCAACTGCGATAGGTCTCTCTGCCCATCAAATGCAGACACCGGAGCAGAGGTGGGCTGAATTGCGAACAATTGGAGAGCACCCACCACTAACACCTCACCTTTTTCTGGCAAATCGAGACACTGCCTGCGAGAAAATAATGGAATTGTTTTCTGGGACGACGATTCAGCTCAAGTTAGATACGCATTTCCCTGACCAAGTTGTCGACTTTGTATCCGCTTTCGTTGCGGACATGGGTGAAGATGCAATGATCGATACAGTAGGTCGTTGTCTTATCGTTTCTGGCACCGATGCTTGGAATAATATAACTGCTCTACATGAGCAACATATCTTGGTTGCGGACTTTGATCTTGATGAGACCGACGCATCAACAACAAGGTTGCTTGAAAAAGCTCGCAGGGCGGGTCATGCGGTTATTTTCGGAGGAATGCCGGGTGGTATTCCGCACCCGACTCGCGTATCTCTTCGAAGTCCGAATATTTATCAGATCCAGGAGGCTCTAGTGATGGCGACCTACAATGAGGAACGAGCCCGTATTCTTGCGCATCAAAGTGGAGGAAACTTGAGTTCTTTACTCAGATGCCTCCAAAACCTTTCATTAATGCCGGAATGGAGCAAAGGAACTGATGCATCGGAACTTGCAGTTGCGGAGCTTATAGGAGCATGGAACGAAAATTCCGAAGCAGATAAAGCAGTAGTGGAGATTTTATCAAAAAAAGCATATGGGGGGTGGATCGGAAAGATGCGTGAAGTCGCGCTTCGTCCAGGCACCCCCCTGATTCAACGAGAGGGTGTATGGAAAGTCATTGCACGCTATGAAGGTTGGTATGCGCTTGGACCACGACTATTTGACGAACATTTGGACCTGATAAAAGAAGTGGCAGTCAGTGCCCTATGCGAGCGAGATCCTCAATTCGACTTACCCCCCGATGAGCGCTACGCGGCTGGTATTAACGGCAAGGTTCTAAACCATTCAAACCAGTTGCGGAACGGTCTAGCGGATAGCCTAGCCCTCCTTGGCAGTCATCCCAAAGCACTTACAT
>JAGLRU010000356.1 GCA_023136145.1 Alphaproteobacteria bacterium | reverse complement strand
GATTTATTAAGCGGAGGAGGATCCCTAACTGTTCCGGCGACATCAAGGCTTTACGCTTATACCTCAAGAACCTACACGAGTTGTGCCGTAAACGGATATATGGAGGCCAGACACGCCATTACCACCGCGGGTGATTTTATTATCGGAGTGGCAGGAACCTTAACGACTGAATACAATACAACGGTCAAGCAATATGTGATCGACATCACCGCCGCTAACTTCAATTTATCTTCCGGCGGCACCATCAACGTAAACGCCAGAGGCTACCAGCATTCCGCGGGAACAGGCGCGGGAACCAATGGTAATCGTGCCGGAGGCGCCGGGTACGGCGGCGACGGCGGCGACGGAAACGCTGGCTCAGGCGGAGGCGCGTATGGATCGATCACAGAGCCGACTGACCTTGGAAGCGGAGGAGGAGATTCTGGTACAGGAGGCGCCGGAGGCGGCGCTATCAAACTGACAATTACAGGAACCACTACCATAGCCGGAACCATATCCTCGAACGGCGGAAACGGTGGAAGTGATGCCGGCGGAGGTTCAGGAGGAAGTGTTTATATTACGACAGGTACACTAACGGGAGCGGGAACGATCACCGCGAACGGGGGAACCGGTGAGGATTCTTACGCCGGCGGAGGCGGAGGCGGAAGAATAGCTGTTTATTACACCACTGATTCTTCGACTGTTTCTTACGAGGCCTACGGAGGTCTTGCGGGAGCCTCAACCAGCCGCATGGGAGGAGCCGGAACTATCTATACAAAAGCCTCCACCCAAGGTAACGGAGACCTTACGATTGATAACAATAATCAGGATAGCTTGGGTGACACTGCCATCGGCAGGACTCCGATAGACGAGGCAATCGCTTTTAATACGATCACTATCCAAAATTACGGCAATCTCGAGACGAGAACATTTACGGATATTACCTATACCACCCTTGACTGGTCAACAAAAGGAACAATAACCGATATCGGAGGAACGTTCGATTTATTAAGCGGAGGAGGAGCCCTAACTGTTCCGGTGACATCAAGGCTTTACGCTTACACCACAAGAACCCACAGTGGTTGTACTGTTAACGGATACATGGAAGCCAGACAGGCTATTACCACCGCAGGTGATTTTAGTATCGGAACAACAGGAACCTTAACGACTGAGTACAACGCGGGTACCCAGCAATATGTAATTGACATCACAGCCGCTAATTTTAATATGGCCTCCGGCGGAACCATTAACGTAAACTACAAAGGCTACTATCAAACCACAGGGCCCGGACAGGGGATAGACGCTGAATATGCCGGAGGCGCCGGACACGGAGGTGACGGAGGAAACGGCTCAGGCGGCGCGGGCGGAGGCGCTTACGGCTCTATAACCGAACCCGGCACAATAGGAAGCGGAGGAGGAAATGACGGAGGCTACTCCGGTGGTGATGGCGGAGGCGCGGTTAAACTAGCCATTACGGGAACCGCCACTGTAGCTGGAACTATCTACGCGAACGGAGGAAACGGAACAGGGGATTCCAATGACGGTTCCGGCGGCGGTGCGGGAGGAAGCATTTACATTACAACCGGTACTCTCGCGGGAGCCGGAACGATCACCGCCAATGGCGGTAATGGCTATGGTTCCGCCGGAGGCGGTGCCGGAGGAAGAATAGCCCTGTATTACACCACTGACAATTCCTCGCTTACCTCTCAGGCATACGGAGGAAGCCCCAGCGGAAGATACGGAGGAGCCGGAACAATCTACAAAAAACCCTTTTCTCAATCTTACGGGAATTTAATTGTTGACAACAACAGCCACAGCGGGGATAGAACACCTCTTCTTACAAACGACTATACATTTAATGATGTAACTATCCAAAACAGCGCCAAGCTTGACGCTAACGGTTTCGATCTTACGATCCATGGTGACTTTACCAATTCAAGCGGAACCTTCACCCATTCCAATCAGACAGTAACCTTCGTTGACAACAGCCAGATCTCACATATCTACGGTGACACAACATTTTATAATTTTGCCTGTACCACAGCGGGAAAAGAACTCCAAGTCGAGGCTGGTTCAACAAAAGCCATAGCCGGTACCCTTACATTAACCGGTGAGTCCGGAAACCTCATAACGTTTAATTCCACCGCTACCTCCGCATGGAATTTAATAATGAACGGCACATACAATATAGGTTACATAAACGTAAGCTATTCAGACGCCTCCGGCGGAAAGACAATGTACGCAGCGGACTCAACAGACGGAGGCAACAACACAAACTGGTTATTTACAGGCGCTACAATAACATGGGACGGTTCATTCTCTACAAGCTGGGATACGGCGGCTAATTGGGACTTAGACAGAACACCTGTAACAATAGACGATGTCATGATACTGACATCAGGCGTAACAAGTGAGCCTACAATAGACTCTACAACAACGATAAAGAGCCTTACGCTTCAATCGGGAAGAACGCTTAGCTGTAACTCTAACCTTACAGTGACAGGTGACATGGATATAGACGGAACCTTAAACCTTAACGCCACTACGCTTACCGTAGGCGGCTCAATAGACTTTACGAATAGCACAATAGGAGAGGCCGCCTCAACCGTACTTCTTAACGCCTCAAGTGGAACCAAGACCTTTACCCTTGATGATGAAACGATAAACAACCTCACCATAAACGCGACTGGCGCTGCATACGAGTTACAGGACACTCTTACGGTAGGAGGGACATTCACCCTTACTAACGGCGCCTTTACCCAGGGAAATAACCCCCTGACCACAGCCGCGTACACACAAGAGAGCGGAACCTTTACAGGAGGTGGAGGAGCGATAGACATAAACGGCACCTTTGATCTTGTGGGAGGAACATTCACTCAAGGAACAAGCACCCTTAACGTACAGGGAGCATTCACAATAGCTAACGGCGCGGCCTTTGCTAAAGCTACAGGAGGAGAACTTCTTACCTTTGACGGCACAGGAAACATAACGGATAACAGAGCCATAATACAGGACCTGGGAGCGGTAGTAATAGGAGGAACATCCTTTACAAGAACCCTCCAGACAAACACAAAGATGACATCTCTCGCGATAAACTCAGACAATACCCTCTACATAAACGGAAAAACATTCGAATTCATATCATCCGCTCCCGTATCAAACAACGGAATCTTTAAGCTACAGGGACAGGAAGGCTTAACTAACGTAACCAACCTCGATACAGATTCAGGAACTGTTGAATACACAGGAGATAACACAGGCACAACAAGAACAATAAAAGACTTTGGAGCAGGCACAGACTACAATAACTTAACCATAAACGATACGAACGGAAACCCCAACACTTATAACGCCGCCTCCACTCTTACGATGGGAGGAACCCTTACACTGTCAGGAGGCACAATAACACATGGAGCAAACACCATAACATCTGCCGCGTACTCCCAATCAGACGGAACCTTTACCGGAGGAACAGCAGGAATAGATATAAACGGTAACCTTACCGTATCAGGAGGAACCTTTACCTCAACAAGCGGTAATCTTAATATAGGCGGAGACATGAACCCTGCCGCAGGCACCTTCATTCACAACGAAGGAACGGTAATATTCGATGATGTATCAAAGATATCCCATCTATATGGAACAACCTTCAAAGACCTAATCTGCACCACAGCAGGTAAAGAACTCCAATTCGAAGCAGGCGAAACAAAGACAATAGAAGGAACCCTTACACTTACAGGTGAAATCGGAAACCTTATAACACTAAAAAGCACATCTGACGGTACACAATGGGATATAGATCCCCAGGGAACGATAGATGTAAGCTATGTAGACGTAAAAGACTCAAACAACATAAACGGCGTAGATATAGCCCCCCTTGGATCCATAGACAGCGGTAATAACCTGAACTGGTTCCCCTCGGCAGCGGCAGCGGCGGCAGCGCCCGCGGACGGA
>JAGLRU010000355.1 GCA_023136145.1 Alphaproteobacteria bacterium | reverse complement strand
GAAGCTCCGGTGCCTGCGGATAGGACGGTGAGCTTTTATTTTAAGGAGCGTCGTTTTATAGGTTCGCACGACCGTGCGGCAATCAATACTCGTATTTACCGCATCATGCGAGCGTATCACCGTTTCGGATGGTGGGTGAAGCGGGGCGGTTGTGAGGTGAACGCGCGGACGTTGGTAATTGCCGATCTGATGTTTGAGCGCGAGCACAGCATGTCTTCCATCGAGGCTACGTTTTCAGGAGAGAGATATGCGCCAGAGAAGCTGTCCGAATCCGAGCTGAAGCTGGCGCAGTCCATGAACAGGCAGAATCTGGAGCATCCGCACATACCCTTGCGGGATAAAACGGAATGCCCTGAATGGGCGTTTGATCTTCTGCAAAAAGGGCTTGGAACGCAGTATGAGAATGAGATGAAGGCAATGCTGGAACAGGCACCTCTGGATTTGCGCGTTAATACTATCAAGGCGAAGCGCGACGAGGTTCTGGAACGGTTCAAAAAAGATGGTTTTGATGCCCATGCGGGCAAAGTTTCTCCTTTGTCGATACGATTGTTTGGACGGCCGCAGTTATTGCAGCATCCTCTTTTTCGAGATGGTACTGTGGAGATTCAGGATGAAGGTTCACAGATGGTGGCGGCAGTGGCGAATGCGAAGCCGGGGGAGCAGGTGGTGGATTTTTGCGCTGGTGCTGGCGGTAAGACGCTTGCGCTTGGTGCTTCCATGAATAACAAGGGTCGCATAGTTGCGCTAGACGTGCTGGAAAGGAAGCTGACACAAGCTAAGTTGCGGTTTCGCCGTGCAGGGTTGCACAATATTGAGACCAAGACACTTAAGAGCGAGAATGACAAATGGGTTAAGCGTCATAAGTATCATTTTAATCTTGTGTTGATTGATGCGCCCTGCACTGGAACAGGTACATGGCGACGCGCCCCTGACAGGCGATGGCGGATGCTTGGGCCGGAGATATCTGAATTGGTGTCGCTTCAGCGTAAAATTCTGGAGAGTGCTTGCCGACTTGTCAAATCAGGCGGGAGGCTCGTTTACGCGACTTGTTCGCTTCTGCATGAGGAGAATGAAAATCAGATCGAGGCTTTTCTAGGAGACCATTCGGAATTCAGCGCAAAAGGGGAATTTTTGCAACTTACGCCTGCTTTGCACGACACTGATGGATTTTTCGCAGCGGTGCTGGAGAGGAAGGGAAAGGTTGCATCATGACGCAGCCGCGCGACGTTCTGTCCCATGCTGGTCAACTGGCTGGAAATCTTCCCGGGTTGTTGCTTGAGGCTGAGAAGGTCGCGCATAGTTTTATGAGAGGTGTTCATGGCCGCCGTCGTGTAGGTACGGGAGAGGCTTTCTGGCAGTTTCGCCCGTGGCAGCAGGGTGACTCAAGACGCGATATAGACTGGCGGCAGACTGCCAAGCGGGATCAGGCGTTTGTGCGTCAGATGGAGTGGGAAGCCTCGCAGACGGTTTGGATGCACCGCGATGCGTCGAAGTCGATGGATTTCAGATCCGTGCCGGAGCTTTTCTCCAAGAGGAAATACGCCGAAATTTTGTTGCTGTCTCTCGGCATTGTGCTGTTAGATGGTGGGGAGCAAGTCAGTTTGTTGGGAACAGACCTTGCGTCGCAAACCGGCGTTTCCTCTATAAATCGCATCCTTGAAACCCTTCCTGCGCAAACGGAGCTGGCGGAAAGCGGACGTTTTGTGTCTGCGCGGTCGCATGTTATTCTTATCAGCGATTTTTATTTTCCGGTAGAGCAACTTGCTTCTTTCTGCGAATCTCTCGTGACACGCCGTGTTGGGGGGATGCTGGTGCAGATTTTTGATCCTGCCGAACAGTCTCTTCCATACTCTGGACGGATACGGTTTCAGGACATTGAAAATATGTCTTCGGAGCTGCTGCTTGTCC
>JAGLRU010000354.1 GCA_023136145.1 Alphaproteobacteria bacterium | reverse complement strand
AAGAAAGAGATTGAGGGAGTTTAAAGTTGTCGTCACCCCTGAATAAATCGGAGGTGATGACTATAATTGTTCAATCGCCTAAAATAACCTTTCTTCCTTCTGGTGATTCGAGAATTTCATCCTCCCACATAACGAGCGATCCGCGTAAAATTGTTCCTTGCACCCAGCCCGTTACGGTTATGCCATTATATGGTGTCCAGCCGCATTTACTTTTTATCCATTTGTTGGTGATGGTGTTGGATTTGCGGAGATCGATGATGGCGAAATCGGCATCATAGCCAACGGCAATGCGGCCTTTTCCGGTGATTTGATAAAGGCACTGTGGTCTGTGCGCTAGCAGATCAACCATACGTTCTAGAGAAAGGCGGCCTTTATTTACATGATTTAGCATGATCGGCAGGGTTGTCTGTACGCCGGGCATTCCGCTGGGCGAGTCGGGATATATTTTGTCTTTTTCATCTAGGGTATGCGGAGCGTGATCCGATCCAATCGTATCGACAAGACCGTTTCTGATGGCCTTCCATAGTGCTTCTTGATGATGCTTGTCGCGGATAGGGGGGTTGATCTGTGCGAGTATGCCGATGTTCTTATAGCATTCGGGCGCAGATAAGGTGAGGTGATGAGGCGTAACTTCAACGGTGGCAATGTCTTTGTGATCTGAGAGAAAAGCCATTTCATCGGCACTTGTGATATGCAGCAGATGAATTGGTTGTCCTGCTTCTCGAGCAAGTCCGACAGCGCGTTTACTTGCCATGAGTGCTGTTTCAGCATCGCGCCAGTTTGGATGATCTTTGACATCATGGCTGGCTTCGGCGATATGTCTCCGTGATTTCAGACGTTCCTCGTCCTCGGCATGGATGGCGATGCGACGCACGCATTTTTTCAAGATGGATAGAATAATATCGTCTTCCGCAGTTAGCAGTGATCCAGTGCTGGAACCCATGTAAATTTTTACGCCGCAGCATCCGGGCATCTTTTCGAGAACGTTTAGATTGTTTGTGTTATCGGCACTGCCTCCGATGAAAAAAGCGTAATCGCACCATGCGCGTCCCTTTGCCATTTGTAGCTTATCTTGTAGCGTTTTAGCGGTGATGGTGAGCGGATCAGTGTTGGGCATGTCAAAGATGGTGGTTACTCCTCCAGCTATGGCTGAGAGAGTGCCAGTTGTAAAATCTTCCTTATGGGTCAATCCGGGTTCGCGGAAATGCACATGCGTATCAATCGCACCCGGGAGGATATGCAGATTTTTGCAATCGATGGTTTTTTTTGCGGAGGAGAAATCGCCAAGACCGGCAATTCGTCCGTTCATGACGGCAATATCGGTTTCTGTGATGCCGCCGGGTGTGACGACGGTACCGTTTTTCAGGATCAGATCAAACATTTCAGATATTCCTTTTCTTAGAGAAGCTGTTATATATTTAACATGCAGGGAAGAGGATTTTCATGAGTTTTTTTGAACAGATTGCCGGAAAAGAGCTGCCTAAAGAGGAAGAAGCCGAGGTCAAGGTCGATCTTTCCGGTATGGAAAAGCCTGACGCTTTGCAGAAACTTGACACAATTGTCAGATATTGCAAGAAAACTAATGTCGAGTCGCTCTATGTTAGTTTTCCACCGGTTCGTCCGGGTGAAGGCGAGACTTTGTTTCAGCCAGTGGTGAGGTACTTTAAGATTGAGAAATTTAATGGATATGTCAGTTATGCCGTTCCTATGATGACGGCGGAAAAAGGTGGTGTTTTCGTGGTGTTTAAAAGATGACCCTTTACGTTCATAATACCCTTACGCGGCAAAAAGAGGAATTTAAGCCTATTGATGCGAAGAACGTGCGTTTTTATGCTTGCGGTCCGACGGTGTACAGCTATGCACATATAGGCAATGCTCGACCGGCGGTGGTTTTTGATTTACTGGCGCGACTTTTGCGCCATATCTACGGTAAGAAGCATGTGCGGTATACATGTAATATCACTGATATTGATGACAAGATTATCAATGCTGCAAAACTGACGGGGGAGCCTATCAGCGCGATCACCGGTAAATTCGCCCGTATTTACGATGAAGATATGGCCGCTATCGGTGTTGAGAAACCTGACTTCCAGCCTCGTGCAACGGAATATGTACCGCAGATGCTGGCGATGGTGGATAAGTTGGTCAAAGCGGGTCATGCTTATGTCGCTGATGGGCATGTGTTGTTTGATGTGTTGTCATGGCCGGACTATGGCAGACTTTCGCGCCACAACCGGAAGGATATAATCGCGGGTGCGCGTGTCGAAGTAGCTCCTTACAAAAGAGATCCTGCGGATTTTATTTTGTGGAAGCCTTCCACGTCCGATCAGCCGGGATGGGATAGCCCTTACGGGCGTGGTCGTCCGGGATGGCATCTGGAATGCTCTGCGATGAACGAGGCCATAAACGGCAATCATTTTGATATTCATGTTGGTGGCGAGGATCTGATTTTTCCGCATCATGAAAATGAAATCGCGCAGAGCGTTTGCGCACATGGCGGCGAAAAGTACGTTAATTACTGGATGCATAACGGACATTTAATGGTCGAGGGACAGAAAATGTCGAAATCTGTCGGGAATGTTTTACTGGTGCATGATCTTGTAAAACGCTCGTTCGGAGAAGTGATCCGCTTTGCTTTGTTAAGTACGCACTATCGCAAGCCGTTTGACTGGACGGAGGAGTTGTTGCAACAGTCGAAACGCACGCTGGATAAGTACTATGGTTTCCTTTGTGTTGTGAAGGATATCGAAGCGGATGATTCTGCTGTGCCGCAAACTTTTGTCGAAGCCTTGTCGGATGACCTGAACACGCCCAAGGCATTCGCTGAACTGGCGGTGTTAGCTAAAAATCTTTCGATTGCCGGAACTGATGCGGAAAAAGCTGTGGCGAAGGGGGCATTGCTAGCGGCAGGAAGGCTGATGGGATTGCTGCAACAGGATGTGGAGAAGTGGTTTCAAGGCGGTGGTGATGATAGAATCGAAGGGCTTATCGAGGAAAGAAAAGTTGCTAAACAAAACAAAGATTTCGCTTGCGCCGACCAAATTCGCAGGAACCTCGAAAAAGAAGGAATTCTTCTGGAGGATACTTCTCAGGGAACAAGATGGAAGAGAAAATGAAGCTGAATGTTATTGGTTCAAATTTCATCGTCTACTCCAATAATTTTAAAGGGCTGAGTGATTTTTTATGAGTTAGATTAAGAGTAATTCTGATCTTGAGCAATAGCAGGAACAGGAATATCTTTTTTGATCAATTCATCTCGCATTTGTTCTAAAACGCCTTTTTTAAACATATTTTTTTCAAATGTCTTTGCTGCCGCAAACATGCCACCTACTTTAAGAGCTTTCAATCCTGGGCTATATATGAAAACAAAATTTGCCAGTATAGAGGCTGTACTAGCATGTTCAGAAAGAAACGGTGCTTTGTTTAGATAAACCGAGTATATATAAATAAATTCTTCATCTGACTTTGTTTGATCAAAAGGGGTTTCAATACAGTGTTCCATGTAAAGTTTTAGTGCTAGCGTAACGCTCCCCAAATAATCACGTGCTATGCTTTCAATTTTTATCCATTCCATCCAGCGAGATTGAACGATTTGGGCATTCTTAGATTCGTATATTTCCGTCCAATGAATCATTCCTTTCAACCAACAATCATGAATTTCTGATGGATTTTTAATATTTAGCTCACTTTCACATATTCTACGTGTAGCACGATCTAAGATCGTTTCAATCTGAGCGAAGCTTCCAAATTTTGAAGAGTTCTTAAGCTCTTTTACTTGTTTTTCAAGCGACTGGCGTTGTAGAGCTAATTCTTGATGTTGCAAGGTAAGGTTTTTCGATTGAAGTTTAAAGCCTGCAATAAGCCACAGAAAAGCGAGAGCCGATGAAAAGCCGGCTAAGAATCCCCCAAATTCTGCGGCTTGACTCAAATCTTTACTAAAATGAAATGTTATAATCGCTGTGATTATAATAAATGTCGACAAGATCCAGAGCCATTTTGAGGTAAAAAAATGGGCGATCTTTGAAAACATATTTTGACATGCAGTAATCATGGGCAATTTTTATAAAACATTTAACGTTTACATACAAGGTGTGTTTATTTTGTTGGTTAAAATATAGACACAATATTGTTTGTTCACAAATCTACCACGTAGGATGCTGGCGTGCCTTTTATTCCCCAGTCATTACAGTGTCGAACAGTGACGAAACCGAGCGTTCTTCGCTGATCCTTAGAATCGCTTCGCCGATTAACGGGGCGATGGTTAGGTGTTTTATTTTTTTGCTGGTCGCATTATTTTCTGTTGCGGCGATGCTGTCGGTGATGATCATTTCGGTCAGGGGTGATTTTTCGATCCTCTCCACTGCGCTGCCGGAGAAGACACCGTGAGTTGCCAGTGCGCGTACCGATGCTGCCCCGTTTTCCATCAGGGCTTTTGCTGCGTTGCATAGGGTTCCTGCTGAATCAACCATATCGTCGATCATGATACATTCCTGCCCTTCGACATCTCCAATGACGTGCATGACTTCCGAAACGCCTGCTTTTTCGCGCCGCTTGTCGATAATGGCGAGACCGGCATCAAGCCGTTTGGCCAGTGCGCGAGCCCGCATTACGCCGCCAACGTCTGGTGATATCATTGTTAGCGGTTTTGTGGACTTTGTTTTTTGGACGTAAGGTATGAAGATTGACGTTCCGGCGAATAGGTTATCCACTGGAATATCGAAGAATCCCTGAATTTGTCCGGCGTGCAGATCCATCGTTAATACGCGATCTGCGCCTGCTGTCGTAATCAGATTGGCGACTAGCTTTGCCGAGATAGGTGTGCGTGGTCCTGTCTTACGATCCTGCCGTGCGTAGCCGAAATACGGCATTACTGCTGTGATTCGATGAACTGAGCCACGTTTGAGGGCATCAAACATGATAAGCATTTCCATCAGATGGTCGTTCGCCGGATATGAGGTGGATTGAATAACAAAAACATCCTCGCCACGGACGTTATCAAGTATTTCAATGAAGATTTCCTGATCTGCGAAACGTTTGATGCTCACTTCCATCAGTGGGATTCCCA
>JAGLRU010000353.1 GCA_023136145.1 Alphaproteobacteria bacterium | reverse complement strand
TTCAAAATTTTGTTTCCAAAGTTTTATATTTACAGCGCCGTCCTTGAAGGTTTGCAAGGGTGGTTGTTTTTTATTTTGTGTGTTCATAGTCTTCTCCTTACTTTGGTTTTGTGAAACCGTCACTGTGACGGTTCTTTTATAATTGGATGATGCTCATTTGAGCGTTTATCCCGTGATTGATTGATTTTGGCTTGTTCTAAAACGGATTCTCTTTGTTCAATTAGCCAACGGCTTTGAAAGTCTTTCTTGTCAACAAAAGCACGAATTTTCGATGGTGGTTGGAGTAGAGCCTTTGGCTTATCTTTTTTGATCATGCCGGAACCGCTTTCGCTCTGTTCTCCGCGTTGTTGACTTTCTGTTTTCTTCATATCTAGCATTTGTGCTTGAATATAAAAATCATGGTTCATATTAAAGGCACGCAGTACTTGCGGTACTGCATCATAAGAAATCCACGAACTGCAAATATCCATTTGCTTTGGTATGTTTTCAAATTGTTCATTAAATGTACGATGGCTATCATGGGCATAGGCTAGATATGGAGGTATGTTTTTATTATTATACTTGGTGTTCATCATGATCTCCTGTTACCGGCGTTAAGAATGGTGATAAAGGGACAACCTTTAATGCAACTTGACGTGATAAAACCGCGTGAACCGAGATAGGTGCAGCTTATATAATTATGAGGAGTGTTATCACTATGATAGGTATCTTTCCATCTCAGATGCGGTCCGATTGGTGAGATAAAAAAGGCGACTATCAAAGCAAGTTTCCAGTATCCAAGAAGATTGCTAATCAGGCGCATGAAGCCGGATAATACCCGAAATATAATAATGCGTTTTGTCATGAGAGTTCTTCCTTGGATTTAGTGTGGTGGAGGACATTTATGAGCCGTTTGTATAGACGTAAAATAGGATTACCTTTGCGATGACCAAGGCGTAGCGTGACACGTTTTAGGAAAGGTTTATCGTAGAATGGATTGATTCCAATTTGTTTGCGCCACGGGACAATACCGGCAATTGGTGGCAGGGTTGTTAAAATTGGTCTGTTTTTGCGGATAAAGAGGATCGTTTTATCCGTGCGCCGTATTTCCTCTGCACGCATTAAGGGTTTAGCTTCTTCCTGATAGTTAAAGCCATGCACTCCAAATTGCTCATAATTACCATTATGGTTTTTTGTGATAATGGATTGTTCACCAAGTAGGCGTTCAATTAGCTCAAGAGTTTCCGGTTCTCTTTGACTGGGTAAAAATTGCTTTATTTCCGTTTCGGACAAAAGAATATTAACCGCTTCTTTGCCGTATGTTGTGCGGTAAGCACTGAGGGACTGAATAAAGCCATGCCAACGTATCCCATATTCCCGTCCCCATGTTTGCAAACTTGGTAAGTTGTGAATTTTGAAATTTGTACATTCGTCTGCAATGAAATAAACAGGTCTATGTTTGTTTTTATGACGTTTTAGCTCTGTGAGGGCGCACCATTGCAGCAGAGATGCTATCTTGGACTGTGTTTCCATGCGTGAAGAGTCGATAATAATTGCAACAGTCATGGGGCTGTTGCCTTCTTTCATATTACCAAATCGGAAGGTAGATTTAGATAGGACTTTATGAGCGTGAGTGGTGATATTATACGGAGCTAAAGATTGACGTGCTCCGGTGAGAAAACTATCTGCGGTCTTGGAATCAGTTGCAAGCAGCAAGTCGGCAATACTGTTGGCTTTGGCACGGAAATAGGCAATATAATTTTTGACATCTTCCGGATCATGACAATTAACCCACGGGGAATCTTCAAGAGGCATCGGCGGTAAAAAATGGCCGTCTTTGTCTTCAAGCCGTCCGGCAGCCCACAGCGCTTCTTTCAATAATTGTTCACGATGATTTAAAAGCTGGTTTACAGTCCCAAGCGTTGCCTTATCACCGTGAACCAATATACATTGCTGTATGGAATATCCGATGAAATCGCAACTTCCGTTATGCCAATATTTATCATCTTTGTTACTACCGCTTTCTGATTCTTCATAGAGTTGAAGGCTAAGTTCTTCACAATCACTTGTGATATTTTGAATCCCTCCTGAACGTTTGAAATTATCTGAAATGATATTAAGAGGATTATAAAAATCTCCTTCGCCCAAAATATTGGTTTGCATCCCGCCGATATTAAGCATCCTGAATTTTTCTCCGCGTGCTTCCAAAGGCTCTTTAAGGCAGCAGGAATTTACACCTTTAAAATCAGGGAGAATTTTACTTTTACGAATGGCAAGACAGGTGGGTAGAACTACTCCAATCCCTTTACCTGATCCGGCAGTACCAAAAGTGACGGCATTACTGGCATAGTCGGCAAAAATGGGTTTTCCTAGGCTAAAATTTCCTTTGGCAAATACTCCCCAATACGGTGCCCAGCCACTATGCAGAATATCTTTACGCAAAGACCTATAGCTTGCCCATTTGGCGTTGCCTTTGTTACCTTTAGGAGTGCTTGCAGCAAGCAAATCTAGAACATTGGCAATAAACTTGAATATATCCGATGTAATGACAATAGTGCTTACAACACAAATACTGCCAGCAATGGCAGTAGGCCAGTT
>JAGLRU010000352.1 GCA_023136145.1 Alphaproteobacteria bacterium | reverse complement strand
CCTTATACTTCTGGATGTTATAATGCCGGACATGAACGGTTACCAGGTGCTTCAACGGCTGAAGTCCGATGACACATGGAGAGATATTCCTGTGCTCATGATTTCAGCCCTTGAGGAGGGGGATATTGTAATGCGGTGCATCGAAATAGGCGCTGATGACTACCTGACCAAGCCGTTTAATCCTGTGTTACTCAGGGCCAGGATAAACGCCTGCCGGGAGAGGAAACGACTGCGCGACCTGGAAAAAGAGCAGAAAAGAATATTGAAGGAAACCTTCGGTAAATACGTGGATGAGGAGGTTCGGGATGAGGTTCTTTCCGGCCGAATTCCACTAGACGGAGAGAAAAAAGATGTGACTGTTATGTTCGCCGATTTGCGCGACTTCACACCGCTAACCGAGTCTACGCCGCCTAAGGACGTAGTTAAGATCCTCAACGGCTACTTTACTGAAATGACTCCTGCCATTCGCCGGCGCCGTGGTTCCATACTACAATATGTTGGTGACGAGATTTATTCAGTCTTTGGCGCGCCATTGCCCCTAAAGGCCCATCCATATCATGCTCTGGAGGCCGCCCTTGACATGAGACGGCTTCTGGTGGTGGTCAACGAAAAGCTAAAGCGGCAAGGTTATGCTCCGCTCAGACACGGCATTGGCATTCACAGCGGACCTATCGTTGCTGCTAATATTGGAAGCCCGGACAGATTGGCTTACAACCTTGTAGGAGATACGGTGAACCTTGCCTCCCGAATTCAGGGTATAACCAAGAAGTTCGATGAAGACATCCTAATCAGTGCTGCAACCAGAGCCCGTCTTCATGATGATTTTGCGGTGGAGAAAATGCCGACAATCAAGTTAAAGGGGAAAAGAGCTCCCGTGGAAATCTTCCGCGTTATCTGATTATGAGCGGGATTGGACATCTTCTCCCGAATTACCCGGCAGAGTTGAAAAGATAGTCGCAAAGTACGAAATAACATTATGATATAATGAGCTAAACCATGCAGAGGACGGATTCTACAAATGCTCGGTAATGGTGAAGTTCATGACCGGATCATT
>JAGLRU010000351.1 GCA_023136145.1 Alphaproteobacteria bacterium | reverse complement strand
CCACAATCGAGAAGTGTTTTTCTCAAAACGCCCAGATGCGTTATTTTGGAATCGTTCGAATAGGTTATAAACCCCTGATCGAAAACATCAGAAGCACCTGAAATTTCCGTCAGACAGGCTCCAATCAATCCACCAGTACAGGATTCCGCCGTCACAATCCGCATTTTTTTGTCCCGCGCGGCATCAACGACAGATTCCGCCAGCATCTTCAGGGACTGCGAAAACATCTGCATGTTTTTTCTCCTTTACACGGGAGCAACAACTACTGCAGCAATGGAAACACCAAGCAGTGCATAAATCCCGGCGACAACGTCATCCATCATAACACCGAATCCATCTTTTGATTTCTTATCAAAGTACGATGCCGGCCACGGCTTCCAAATGTCAAAAAACCTAAACAAAAGAAACGCAATCAACCACAATCCGATATTTGTTCCGGCAGGGACGGCAGCAATCCACATACCAACAACCTCATCAACAACGATGGACTGGTCATCTTTCACTCCTGATTTTTTCCCGTATATGGTGGCAAATCGTGTACCGACAATCAAAAGCAGAATCGCGCACAAAAGCAACCCAGAATTCCCCGTCAACATAACAATGCCATACCCGATAGGCATAGCAGCAAGAGAACCCATTGTACCGGGCGCAGGACGGAAAAGACCGACCCCAAACCATGTCGAAATCATCACGCTCGGATTGGTAAGCACCGTATCTGGTGGCGGTGGAAGGACGCGAGGTTTAAATTTTTTAAACAGTGATCTTATTTTTTGTAATCCCATTTTTCGTGATCCTTTTCCTGTTATTTCTAAACATAAGTTGCTATAGGAAGATATGCCGTGACGACCGCCTGCGCAGCAATTCCCTCACGTCGTCCAATAAACCCAAGACCTTCAGTTGTAGTGGCCTTAACACTAATCCTGCGAACCGGAAGGCTCAGAATTTCTGCAATTTTTTTCCGCATGGCCTCACGATGCGGAGCGATCTGCGGTGCTTCGCAAATCAGCGTAACATCGACATGCGTTATCATCCCTCCTTGTTGCATCACCAACTCCGCCGCGCGCTTAAGAAACAACGCACTATCAGCATTTTTCCAACGAGAGTCTTTAGGATTAAAATGCCGACCAATGTCACCGTTGCAAATCGTAGCCAAAACCGCATCGGTGATAGCGTGCAAACCTACATCTGCATCCGAATGCCCCTCCAGCACATAGTCGTACGGAACAGCAACACCGCACAGCATAAGTTTTTGCGTAAACGTTGCAGGTGTAGCCAAACGATGAACATCATACCCCTGTCCTGTCCGCACATCCCCACGCTTTGATAAAAGATATTGCTCGGCAAGAAGAAGGTCTTCCGAATAAGTGATTTTGATATTATCTCGCTGTCCTTGAACGATGGTAACAGGATGATGATCGGCTTCACAAAGTGCCGTATCGTCTGGTAAAGACTGCCCACGATATTTCTGATGCAGTCCATTGATTAGATCATAGCGAAAAGCCTGTGGAGTCTGCACCGTATAAAGTCCCTCGCGATTTTCTGTTTTCATCGCATCATGAACACGGCGTTTAATCGCATCTGTCACCAAAATTCCTGGGACAGCAGCACCGGAGGACATAGCCTCGCGACAAAGGGCGGAAATCAGATCTTCCGAAATAAGCGGGCGGGCGGCATCATGAATCAACACGACATCCGGTTTATCGGCACGGATGGCTTCCAGCCCTTTTTGAACAGACTCCTGACGGTTACTCCCTCCTGTAATAAAATCAGGCAAAGCGATCCCCTCCGTCGCATCTCTAAATG
>JAGLRU010000350.1 GCA_023136145.1 Alphaproteobacteria bacterium | reverse complement strand
CATTTGATGTTTTTATCCAGCCTAACGACGAATTTCGCAGAAAAAAGCTGCTTATCTGCGATATGGAAGGTACCACCATTAAGCAAGAACTTCTTGACGAACTAGCCAATCGATTTAATCTCGGGAACAAAATCAGCAACATCACCGAAAAAGCAATGCACGGGAATATTGATTTCAAAGATGCACTAAGAATGCGAATGAAATTGCTCGAAGGTCTACCAATTGAGGCACTGCGTGAAACTCTCAGTAAAATCGAATATTCGACGGGAGCGGCTGCACTGATAAAAACAATGAATAACAACGGGGCAAAATGCGTTCTGATATCTGGTGGAATTGATTTTTTCACGAATCATGTGGCTAAGACTCTCGGTTTTTACAGAAATTACGGTAACAAGATCGGCATTAAAGATGGGAAGCTGACGGGAGAAATTATTTCTCCAATTATTGACGAGCACGCCAAGAATTGTCTGGTAATCAAACTAGCGAAAGAGCTAGGATTCGAGCCGAAGGATGTAATGACTGTCGGCGATGGGGCAAACGATATTCTGATGCTAAAAAATGCTGGCGTAGGAATAAGCTATTACGGTAAACCGGCGGTGAAGGAGGCAACTTCATATCAGGTAAATCATACGGGTATGATATCAATGCTTTATATGCAGGGCTATAATGAAAAAGAAATCAAAGAAGCACTAAAACAAACATCCAAAAATGATCAAATCACTTCTCAAGCAAACCAGAACAATAAACCATTTTGTCCATCATTATAAAAGATGACACTTTACCGCCAGTGAAATGACCTCCACAATAAACAACGTACACCTTACTAAATGACGACATTAAGGAGGTTCGTATGCGATTGATAATCATATTTTTATATCTGACGCTTACACTTGTGGCGGTTGGCGGATGCGGAATCAAACCGAGCGAAATTGATCCGCCGGCAGGAACTGAAAAAGATTACTTCCCGAAAACATATCCAGACCACTCCACTGATCCACACCCTGAAAGGTATATGCGCCCATGAGCTTCATCGGTTATAAAGACAGCAAGCTTCACATGGAAAATGTTGGTCTAGAAACAATCGCACAAACATGCGGAACCCCCG
>JAGLRU010000035.1 GCA_023136145.1 Alphaproteobacteria bacterium | reverse complement strand
GGGAATGCCTCAGCGTGTTAAAGGACTTGCTGAGGCAACAGGTGGTCCTGCTTTTTCTACTGCCGCCGGTTTGCTGATTTACGCTGCTGAACATGCCGATGAAATTCCTGTCACGCATTCGGGACATGCTTTTAGCCTTCCTGCGACTTTCAACAGCCCTAGACTTCAGAAGGTGGCACATTGGTTGAAGGAGAACTGGTAAGAGATTCAAGAACCTTGTTTTTTACTTATTGTCGCTGAAAATCCAAAAAACTTTGATTCTTTTCTAAGCTTTTGGATTCAAAAAAAGTAATAAAAAAATACGATGGAACACATGAAGACTCTGGAAGATATGCAATAGAGCAAGTAGACTCTCTAATTGTGTCATGAAGCGAAGGAAGCACCTAGATGATCAATGTGAAAATGCAAAACCAGAATAACCGCCTGAAACCACGTATCACTGTTGTTGGTGTCGGAGGAGCAGGCGGAAATGCGGTCAATAATATGATTAACTCGCATCTTGAAGGTTGCGAATTTCTTGTTTGTAATACGGATGCGCAGGCTTTGGAAGGCAATAATTCCACGCACAAGATACAACTCGGTGTTAACGTGACTCAGGGACTTGGTGCCGGAGCCAATCCTGAGCTTGGACGTGCAGCAGCCGAAGAGAGCATTGATGAAATTTTGTCGATCCTTGAGGGATCTAACATGGTTTTCGTTACCGCCGGTATGGGTGGAGGTACAGGTACCGGTGCTGCACCTGTTATCGCGCAGGCTGCGCGGGAGAGTGGTATTCTCACTGTTGGCGTGATTACCAAGCCATTTCATTTTGAGGGAACGCACCGCATGAAGCTGGCGGAGGCTGGAATCGAAGAACTTCAGAAGCATGTCGATACGCTGATTATCATTCCGAACCAGAATTTGTTCCGCATAGCTAACGAAAAAACTACCTTCTCTGATGCCTTCGAATTGGCCGATGAAGTGTTGCAATCTGGCGTGCGTGGCGTGACGGATTTGATGATTATGCCGGGTCTTATAAACCTTGACTTTGCTGATATTCGTGCGGTTATGGCAGAGATGGGCAAGGCGATGATGGGAACTGGTGAAGCTGCTGGCGAGCGTCGCGCGGTAGAAGCGGCTGAGGCAGCCATTTCCAATCCACTGCTTGACGATCTTTCCATGAAGGGCGCGCGTGGCGTGATTATAAACATCACTGGCGGCCCCGATATGACCTTGTTTGAGGTCGATGAGGCAGCTAACCGCATCCGGGATGAGGTCGATCAGGATGCTAACATCATCTTCGGCTCTACTTTTGATGAGTCTATAGAAGGTAAGATGCGTGTCTCTGTCGTTGCAACTGGTATTGAGGTTAATTCGTCCATTCAGGTGACTCCTTTGCACTTGGCAACATCATCTGATGAGCCATCCAGTCGTCCGGCATCTGTCCTTTCCGCTAAGTCTTCGTCTGCTGGGATACAGGGGCATTCGGCTTATAACAGAACTGGAATGACTGGTGAGCATCAGGATTTCGGTGTTGGTGGAATTCCTTCTTCTATTTTGCCATCGCATACAGGTGGACATGCAGCGCAACCGATGGCATCTGCGGCGCATACGATGACGCAGCCTTCTGAGCCAAAAATGACGGTGGGACATACGGATGCTCCTGTTTCAACCACTGTTGCTGCCACAGCACGCAAGTTGGATATGGATGATGTCTCTGCCAGACCGGGGCAGGCACCAACGCAGACTCTCCAGCGTCCGGCGCAGATGTTTACATCGCAGCCACATGCGGAACGCCACGGAAACAGCTTTATTCCTCCTAAGCCGATTGATCCGAAGACGGTGTCTGGTGGATCGGATTTGTTCGAGGAAACATCTGTCTCCGCAACTCCACGCGCTCCACAAGCTGCGGAAAAGCAAGTAAAGAAATCGCCTTCTCTTTTCGAGCGATTTACGATGCAGCGTCTTGAAAAGCGGCCAGTTCAGGTGCCTCTACGCGCTCCATCTACGACGAAACTTTCGGTGGAAGATGGCGGCAAGAAATCAGATGAGGATGACTTGGATATTCCGGCATTTCTCAGGCGACAGGCTAATTGATAGTATTATAGTTGTTATTTAAAATGGCAGAGTTGTTATGAAAAAAGCTTTTTTTGTATTTTTGATTGCTGCATTTGTTTTTAGTTTTGCAGCGCAAGCGCAAGCGCAAGCACAAGCTCAGGCAACGGTATCGGTGGTGCCTCCCACACCTTTGAACCGGACGATCTTAGTGGCAGGGGATGCTGAAGTCCGTGTGGTTCCAGATCAAGTTCTGATATCTATGACAGCTGAAAGTAGAGACACTAATTTGTTAGTGGCGAAAAACAGGAACGATCAAACAGTTGGGAGCATAGTGAAATATGTAACGAAAACGGCGGACATCAAACCCAGGCATGTTCAGACTGACTACGTCAGCATTGAACCAGTATACAGGCAATGTCGCTATAATGACGAACTTTCCGGCAAGTGCAGTCCTTTGGACATCATCTACTACAAAATTCGCAAGGGTATTCAGATTCGGCTTAATGACCCTTCTAAATATGAAGCACTTATTACAAAATCACTGGAGCTGGGTGTAACACAAATCAACAATATCCAGTTTATAACGACTGAATTGCGCAAGCATCGGGATAAGGCGCGGGAGTTAGCTGCTAAAGCCTCTCAGGAAAAAGCTCAGGCAGTTGCCGGAACGCTGGGGATGAAGGTTGGAAAGCCCATGTCCATTAATACGCAGAACTATTATTCCTTCCATTGGAACAGGGGTTCACAGAGGAGTAGGGGTAATTATGGCGGACAAAATACTATGACGCACAATAGTATGATGGAGCATGCTCCGTCGTCATCTTCAGGCGACGCAAGCGGTGAATTGGCACTTGGGCAGATCAGTATTTCTGCAAAAGTAAACGTCACTTACGAACTTGAATAAACTTTTGAAACTTTTATTGGATGCGTGGTATAGCAGAAAATGGCGTAAATCAAATGGCAATAGACAGCTTGTTTTGTAGTGCAGTTTCGACGTGTTGAGCCATCATTAGTTCCTCGTTGGTTTTAATGACGTAGACTTGTGCAGTGCTATCATCTGTATAAATTTTGGAGCTGTTGGTTTTATTTTTGGCGTTATCTACTGAAATGCCAAGATGTTGCAGATGCTCGCAAATTTTCTGGCGAACTGCGGGTGAATTTTCTCCTATGCCGGCCGTAAATACTAGTGCGTCCAGCCCACCAATATCGACGGTTAACGATGCAATATGTTTTGCTGCTTGAAGGCAGAAAAGATCAATAGCTTCTGCAGCTTCGGGTGCTTTGCTTTTTTCCAGATCGCGCATATCTCCCGTAAGTCCGGATACTCCTTTTAGTCCAGATTTTTTGTAGAGAACCTCAGATACATCCTCTGCTGACATTCCTTTTTGTTCCATCAGATACAGAATCACGCCGGGATCAATATCTCCCGCGCGTGTGCTCATCATCAGACCTCCAAGTGCAGTAACTCCCATTGTTGTAGCAATACTTTTTCTGTTTTTCATGGCGCAAAGGCTGGCACCGCTGCCAAGATGTGCCACGATTACACTACCATTCGCCGTTTTTCCCGCGTATTGAGGCAAGACGGAGGCGATATATTCATAGGATGATCCATGAAAGCCGTAGCGGATAATTCCTTCATCTGTCATTGCGCGCGGAATGGGGAAAATTTGATTTAAGCGTGGTTTCCCCTGGTGAAAGGCAGTGTCGAAGCATGCTACTTGTAGAAGGTCGGGATATTTATCCAGTACAAGTTTGACTGCTTTTAGGTTATGCGGCTGATGCAAAGGTGCTAGCTGTGTCAGATCTTCCAGATCCGATAGAACATGAGCATCAATTTTCTGTGGTTCGGCGTATTTTCTGCCGCCATGTACCACGCGATGCCCAATGCCGACGACATTATTATCATCAATAAGTTTAAGTATGCCTTGAAACGCTGCTTCGTATTCGTCTTTGTTTTGAATCTCAAGCGTTTTGCGTTTAAGGACGGACAGGTCGTTTGCTTTGTAAAGGGCATATTTTATCGTGGATGATCCTGCGTTGATAATTAGAATTGTTGATTCTTCTGTCATAATAATTACCTTACCTCTTTAATCGCTATTTCTTTTTAGCATAGAGAAGTATTGTTTATGTATCGTAAACGATTATTATTTTTATGTTGAGATTGATCTTGTCGAAAATGCGCTATCTGTAAACAGTTCTGTTGACAGATAACGTTCGGCTGTATCTGGAAGCAGAACAACGATTGTTTTGTTTGCCATTTCGGGTCGGCTTGCAACCTTGATTGCGGCTGCTACGGCTGCACCGGAAGAAATGCCTGCTAAAATACCTTCCTGCCGTGCTAATTGATGCGCCGTCTCTATCGCTTCATCATCTGTAATTGAAATTATTTCATCAATTATTTCTCTGTTAATGATGGAAGGAATAAAATTCGCGCCAATACCTTGAATTTTGTGAACGCCTGAAGCACCGCCGGATAACACAGGACTGCTTGCCGGTTGAACGGCGATTGCTTGAATTTCCGGTTTGTGTTTTCTTAATCCTTCCGTAACGCCTTGTATCGTTCCACCTGTGCCGACACCGGCAATAAAAACATCAACTGAACCATTTGTATCAATCCAAATTTCTTCTGCTGTTGTTTCTTTGTGAATGGCAGGATTTGCCGGATTAGCGAATTGCTGAAGCATAACCGCATTGTTTCTTTTTTTTGCAATTTCTTCCGCTTTTTTAGATGCTCCAGCCATACCTTCTGCAGCGGGTGTTAGAATAATTTCAGCCCCCAGATAAGTCAGCATTTTTTGACGCTCTGCCGACATATTATCTGGCATTGTCAGAACAAGCATATAACCTTTAACCGCAGCGATAAAAGCCAGTCCGATGCCAGTGTTGCCAGAAGTTGATTCAATGATACATCCACCGGGACGTAATATGCCGTCTTTCTCTGCCGCTTCTATCATGCCAAGTGCTGTTCGGTCTTTAACGGAAGACAGTGGATTGAAATATTCCAGCTTTGCTAAAATAGTTGCTGAGTCACTTGTTCCTTGTGACAATTTGTTAAGTCGGACAAGCGGCGTTCCGCCAATCGTATCTATAATATTTTCGTATATTTTTTTTCTTGGGTTTGTTTTTGCCATCTTACTAAACTTCTTGATCCATTTCTTCGGACGGCATTTCGCTTTTGGCTTTACCCGTTATTTTCGCAGGAACACCTGCAACAATCGTATGGGGAGGAACATCATTTAAAACTACGCTTCCTGCCGCCACAACCGCACCGGCTCCGATTTCAATATTGCCAAGAATTTTTGCTCC
>JAGLRU010000349.1 GCA_023136145.1 Alphaproteobacteria bacterium | reverse complement strand
TTTTTGCGTCTGCTTTCACTTGTGCTCGTGCAACACGTGCACGTTCTTCTCTGGTAAGGCGAAAACCAACATCATCATCTCTATGTGGACCACCCATCAACCCCTTATTAACAGATCCTCCTGCACCATCTGTTACACCATTAAAACCGTCTCCCATATTTCCTATGTCTTTCATGTCTTCATCTCTCCTTTTATAAGATCCGATTAAACTAACCACATACAATTTCCATTGTGTAGGGTTTTATTCTTTCCTCTTAAGCTACACTTTCCGAATCGTTCGTCTAAGTTATCAACTTTGATAAGTTTATACGTTCTTAACGCTATATGTCAACGAAAAAAAACTCGAACGGATATAAAACAAAGCCCCCACCGGGGGGACCGGAGGGGGCTTTTAAATTTGGGTAATCAAGTGGGGTTTTGGGGTTTCAGGGGAGTTTAGCTGCCTGCTTGATTACCCTGGCGGATCAAAAGACCCGACCAACTCAATTTCATTCTAACAAATACATTTATAATAGAACGCTATCTGATTCAAAAAGCAAGCAAATTCGACTCTAGATTCGTTTATCTAAGGTTAATATCTCGCAATATAATCGATTCAACGCTATAAATTTTTGATCAAAAGCATTTTTTGAATAAAGCACAATCCTTTAAAAGACTGCTTTAATAAAGGCCTTCAATCAATTGATTTTTAATCGTTTTTTGCAGACAATCGAAAAATACAACTTAATTCATTGTTCAACGTTTACATTAACTTTGAACTTTGAAATCTGCCGATTTTATTTTATCAAACCTATTACCTTAATTCTACAAAACCCTGATCTTTATCTCCTATCGCCGAACGAATCCACCGAATCGTTATTCCGAATCAGAATTTTGGAAAGATGCCGATTCCCTCTTCTTTTCGCGGCCATTGTTTATGAGGATCCAAAGTAAGAACAATGCCCGACAATGGCTTGAGTTTTTTGTAATCTCTCATATCAATATCGACTGGTAAGATGCCTGTCGGAAACTGAAGAAAATAAGCATATCCAAATGTCTCCAACCTAGAGAATACTTCCGGTTTAATTTTCGGATGCGGAAGATCAAATAAAAACACACTAACGTTTTTATGCAACTGCTCAAGTTGGTTTTTGTACGAAGGATCCAGCCATAAAACATCAGCCACAATGCACAGACTGTTAGTCAGCTTGAAACTATCATGGGCTGCATCAAGAAATTTCGCATATGATATGAAATCCGGTGCTTTCGGACGGTAATCAAGAAAAATGCTAGTAAGGGTGTTACCCTGATGTTCCCAATCCTTCACCAACGACTGCATTTTCTCCAGAGTTTCATCTGGATTTTTCGGCAGACCGTCAAAGCGCAAAAGCAAATTCACCTGCCTCTGGGCGAAAGTCACGGGAGACATGCCTTGTGGAATCCATTCGGTTTTCCCATCAGAGGCGTACTTGAATGTTCCCAGAACGGTTGTGATAGGATTTCTGTCATCAGGGATCATGGCAGGTGTTATGCCAACATCCGCATGATAAAAGAACGAGCTTAACTCTTCAGGTTTTTTGCTGCTGTTTGCTTTCGGATTCATGTCTCGCCAACTCATTACCCCAACGATAGCTATCAGAAACAGAACTGAAAGGAATGGAAGGATTTTGCCGTTCATATTTTTTTCTCCCGTGTATTGCTCCATTCGATCATCAAGCTGTAGGCAACAGCGAGGATGGTGGGGCCGATAAATACGCCGATAAATCCAAAAGCTATCATACCCCCCAAAACTCCAAGCAGCACCAGCAGAAGTGGCAGATTGCTACCCAAACTAATAAAGTAAGGTTTCAGAAAATTATCCACCGAGGCGATGGCGAGGACTCCCCACAAAACCAGAAAAATGCTCCAAGCTGTGTTGCCTCCTGCATAGAGCCATATTGCCGCTGGTATCCAGAGCAGCGGCGGCCCCATCGGAATAAAAGATAAAAAGAAAGTCATCAACCCCAGAAACGGAGCACCCGGCACATCAGCCAGCCAGAATCCGAAAGCGGCAAGCAATCCCTGCGCCAGAGCGGTTCCGAGAATCCCGTAAACGACTCCAATCAGCGTTTTTTTGGAAACATCGAGAATATGCCGCCCCTGCTCTCCCCCGAACCTTTCGATCAGATTTCCGAGCCTGACGGCTACATGAGTACCGTGCCTAAAGAAGAAATAGGAGATCAGAACTCCCAACGTAATATCCAGTAAACCGCGCCCAATCACTCCTCCAAAACTAATCAGCTTTTGCGAAGTGGGAGCAGCGTATTCCTGCAAAGCTGCACTAAGACGTTCCTTGTCGGAAGCGGCGAACATCCATGCTTTTACAAGATAATCTCCGATATATGGAACAGTCTGAAGCATTTTCGCCGTGTCTTCGGTGTCACTTTGCAAAGAGTGCTGCACTGTACCGTACACCTGTGTGAAATTATCCGCGATACTGGTACCAATAATTGCTAACGGAAAAATAAAGCATCCAGCCAGAAAGCAGGTCATCACGAAAGCAGCAACGGAAGTGCGGTTTTTCAATTTCCGATTAAGGCGGACAAATGCCGGCCATGTGGCGAGAGTTAAGATAGTCGCCAGCAGAACGGCAGGAAAAAACGGTGCCATAATAACAAGACAACTTATCAGGATAACGGTAAATCCCAAAAGCCCTGCGATAAGCTGATAAATCTGGTTATTGTCTTTAAAGTCTATCATTGTGTGGAACCTTATGTTTTTAATCCAAAAACTATTTCAAAATCCTCGCCATGTCACATGCGGAATAGGTAAGTACGCCATCGGCTCCGGCGCGTTTGAAGGAGATGAGCGTTTCCATCAGCGTCTTTTCGTAATTGAGCCAGCCATTCTTCGCCGCCGCTTGTAGCATCGCGTATTCGCCGCTAACCTGATAGGCGAAAGTCGGGACAGCGAATGTATCTTTAACGCGGCGGACAATGTCGAGATAGGGAAGCCCCGGTTTTACCATCACCATATCTGCACCCTCTGCTATATCGAGAGCGACTTCATGCAGTGCCTCGTCGCCGTTGGCGGGATTCATCTGGTAAGTTTTTTTGTCTCCTTTTAGAAAAGAACCTGAGTTGACTGCATCACGGAACGGGCCGTAAAAGGCGGAGGCATATTTAGCGGCATAGGAAAGAATTGCAGTGTCGGTGAATCCTTGCGCGTCCAGAGCTTCGCGAATTGCACCAATGCGTCCATCCATCATATCGGACGGGGCGACTATATCGACCCCCGCTTCAACCTGACGTAACGCTTGCTGTATCAGCACTTCTATCGTTTCATCATTCAGAATGGAGCCGTCTTCGCCCATCAATCCGTCATGTCCGTGATTGGTGTAAGGATCAAGTGCCACATCGCAGATAACGCCAATCTCTGGAACGGCATCTTTCATCAGGCGGACTGTGCGATTAATAAGGTTATCGGGATTATACGATTCCTCACCTATCAACGTTTTTTTGCTGGCGTGCACAGCGGGGAATAATGCCACTGCCGGAATGCCCAATTTCGCGGCTGCTTCGATTTCTTTCACCAGCAAATCTGGTGAGAAACGGTTGATGCCGGGCATTGACGCAATTTCTTCTTTTTGATTCCTGCCCTCCATCACGAACACCGGCCAGATAAGATCGCTAACCGTTACATGGTTTTCTGTTACCATCCGACGCATCCATTCGGTGCGACGAGTGCGACGCATCCGTGTCGGAAGAGAAAGATTGGCAGATGTTTCAACAGAAGGCTGTGACTTAAAGGCGTGCGCGGTTTTTTTCATGGATCACCGAAGGTTAGGACTATAAATTACCAAACCTGAAGTCTATATCATCATTCCCTTTTCGCAAGGCTTCCGCGAAACCGTCTGTTTTTATTGCACATAATAAAATCTAGAATAATAGGAGGGTTTTTTATAGGTAGCATAAACAAAAAAAACAAAAAGAATTGAGATGCGTGCATTGATTGCTATATCTTTAATTTTGTAGTCAAAATTTTCTTCAGTACGGAATGGCATGATCGGATATAATTTTATAGAAAATCTGGATGAAAGTGTTGATAGGCTGGCAAAGTATCAGATTTTCGGCAGGGTGACGAAAATTCTTGGTCTTCTGGTTGAGGTCGGTGGCATCGAGCGCGAACTATCGATTGGCGACCGTTGTAACTTAAGACCCAAAGGAGCAGAACCCGTTCCATGCGAAGTCGTAGGCTTTCGCGATGAACGTGCTTTGATGATGCCATTCACGTCGCTGGATCGTGTAGGTCTTGGATGTCGCGCTGAAATGACAGCATCGCAAGCGTTCGTTTGTCCGGGAGAAGCATGGCTTGGTCGTGTTATCAATGCTATGGGCGAACCTTTAGATGGCAAGGGACCGTTGCTGAACGGGAACGAACAAAGGTTGCTTCGAAGCAAGCCGCCTGCGGCGCATGACAGAAAGAGGATAGGCGACAAGCTGGATTTGGGTGTCAAGTCTATTAACAGTTTTCTCAGCACTTGCCGTGGTCAGAGGATGGGAATTTTCTCTGGTTCTGGTGTGGGCAAGTCCGTTCTGATGTCGATGCTTGCTCGCTATACGGAAGCGGAGGTGAGTGTTATTGGTTTGATCGGGGAACGCGGACGCGAGGTGCAGGAATTTTTAGAAGATGATCTGGGACCGGAGGGTTTAAAGAAAAGCGTGGTGATCGTTTCAACTTCAGATGAAGCACCGTTGATGCGCCGTCAGGGAGCCTATCTAACACTAACGGTCTCTGAATATTTTCGTGATCAGGGCAGACAGGTTTTGTGCATGATGGATTCGGTCACGCGGTTTGCTATGGCGACACGAGAGATCGGTCTTTCGGCTGGGGAGCCGCCGACAGCCAAGGGCTATCCGCCAACTACGTTTTCGGAACTGGCGAAGCTGTTGGAACGTGCAGGCCCCGGCGTTAAGGGCAAGGGCGATATTACCGGATTTTTCTCAGTCCTCGTTGAGGGGGACGATCATAATGA
>JAGLRU010000348.1 GCA_023136145.1 Alphaproteobacteria bacterium | reverse complement strand
AATAACGCAACGAAATATCACAGATAATCTCATGCCCGTGCTTTGTCTCACGTGCATCTTTGGTTGTGCAAGCCAATGTTCCTTTTAAATCTGTAACAAGAGCAGAAATATCATTATGAAGTAGATTGGGAATGCCATGATAAATGGTTTTTCCGCTACCTGTTGAACCGAAAGTGATTCCATGGGTTTTTAAATCGTAGAAAACAGGACTGCCGGTTTTTGCATCGGCTCCCTGAAATAATCCATTCGTTTTGAACAAACCAAGCCGTTTGGCTTCGATGTACGTCATCCAATCGGCAGAGCCATGATTTTTACTGGCTTTTTGGGCACGGCGGCGTAAGAACCGGTTATAGGCAATGTCGGGAAACTCCCGCAGGATTTCAAATACGCCATATCCGGCAGAAATAGCGCAAGCCAACTGTAGCCACTTCATAGGTTCTGTTGAAGGATCAATTTTGTAGGCTACCCATCCCAAAGCCATTGCAACAATCATTTTTCTGGTTAGAGATGGTCTGCGTTCGTGGGGACGTGACATGATAACCTCCAAAAAGACAGAGTTTAAAAATTGAAAAGATTATTTCAGGCCGAGTATTTGTTCCGGTGAGATCACCAGCCAGTTACTATTGGCAGATTTACCGAACTCTATGATTTGCCCGCGTCCGTTTCCTGCATTGCCTTTTTTGGCAGTAATTTTAAACGGCAAGCCATAGGTTTTGCTGCCAATGGCAAGGCGGATTTCTCCGGTAACACCGCTTAATGCAATGCCGCCATACCAATTGATAGCAATCAGGGTATCGTTCAGATCAACAGTGCTTGTAAATGTTACGGTTTCATAACCGTTTACAGTTTTCGGGCTTTGCGTATAGTCTTTGTGATACAGACCTAGCTCACTTTTTGTATGACCAAAATATAAAACTTTTGCTGCATGATGCGGTCTGACATATAAATCCAGATCACATTTTTTACATGTCCAGTTTATTCCGATTTCTACATTCTGCGCCATGCGCAAAATATCGGAAGTGGGCAGAATTGTGGTTAGCTCACGCGCATGAATAGATACCTGTTTACTTGATGCAGGCGGCATTTCAAACATTTCCAGCTTGTCTGTCATGTCGCGTTTAAAGTTATGAGGTAAAGCTTTTGCGCTGCGGTTTACGCGATTCCACAATGTAGTTTTATCATCCGTAAAGCTGGAGAGAACGCCGCCTTGTGCTTCGATATAAAGCGTCCACATTCTTTTGACAAAATACGCATAGGTTTCATTTATAGCCCAGTCTTTATCAGAAAACCCGATATGAATGCGTGCGCCTTTCAGGTAATTTTCCTTACCGGATGTTGAGAAAATACTTTGATTGAATTGCATTCCAAAATGCCCGTCACCCGGATAGCGACCACCGCGCATATCCCATGCAGGTGTTTGAAGATCAACATAAATAGGACTGCCCAAAATCACTATATCCGTATCTTTCAAGGGCGCATAGTTCTGTGCCAGAAAGGTCAGAAATTGCGGTATCTTGACGGAACCTTTAGTGCCCTCGCTTAAAGCCGGATGATCGGTTTGGTTCATGGCTCTTAGAACAGAAATCAAAGAACGGTTATACTGCAACAGTGCTTTGATGTTGGCATAGTTTTTATTGACCGGCTTTTTAAACGTTCCTAAATAGCGTCTGTTTTCCGCATCAAATAAAAGGACTTCCTGTCCTGCTTCAAGATTTTCAGAGAGATAATGCAAAACTTGCATGTTTTGTTTTCGTGTATCTTGCTTATTTAAAACCGGTGAAAGACCGATGATAAGATTCTTGGCCTGTGCATCCGCGCTTAAGCCAAGTAAAATCAGGCATATTGCTGTTGTGAACAATTTTTTCATGATATTTCTCTCCTTTTTATGAGCGTTTGAAGATGTGCCGTGCTCCCCGTATAATTGGGCGGCTTGGTGCTTGTAATGCAGAATTTGCGTGTTGATATAAGCTTTACGGGCTGCTTTCAAAGCATCAAGATGTGCACGG
>JAGLRU010000347.1 GCA_023136145.1 Alphaproteobacteria bacterium | reverse complement strand
CGCGCCACGCTGGAGGAAGTGCAGGAAGCTTCCGTTATTCTTCATGTGCGGGATATTTCGCAGGAAAATACTGAAGCGGAAAAAGAGGACGTGCTTAACATTCTGAACGATCTAGGGATAGGCTCCGAAAATGATGATCGCATTATCGAAGTGCTTAATAAAATCGACATTCTTCCAGAAAAAGATCGATCCGCCGTCATCACCCGCAGCAAGAGGCAGGGAAAAGCTGTGGCGATTTCGGCTCTGACGGGAGATGGTATAGATCATCTTCTGGAAGTCATTGACGCAAGACTTGGGCAGAATCAGCAGATCGTTTATGTTGATATTCCACTAACAGACGGAAAGGCGTTGTCATGGCTTTATAGTCGTTGTCATGTCGTAAATAGAATGGATGATGAAGATTTTGTCCATATTAAAGTGGGTATGGAGCCTGAGGATATGGAGCGTTTTTGTGCCCAATTTCCTTACAGGTTCAATAAAAACAAAATGAAAAAAAAGAAGATGAAAACATTGTAAGGCAACAAACTGTCAGATGTTTAAGGGTCTTTTTTGACAATTCATGTTGTGTGATCGTTTCAACAGATTTTAGGACTTCGTCTACCGCTTCTGACTGTTTCATATCATCAAAGCTAATTCCTTTAACTTCTTCAGCAGCACGTAATTTTTTAAACATTTCATCGACTGTCACTTCATCAAAAGGACAGCCGGGGATATAACATGAATGAAGTGGTTTACCTGTGGCAATCAAGATTCCGGCGTTGGACAGCGTTTCCACAACATCGGCAACAATTATAGAGGGAAGTTGCACTCGTCTGGCAAGCGTATGCAATGATATGGGAGTTTCACACTTATAAAACACGCGACCAATTTCACTACATATAAGCAGTGCTGCTTTTTCTCGCACGCGTCTGCTTAGGGCACGGAAGTGACGCGCTATTTTATAACTAGAAGGGTTCTGGATGTAATAAGCCATCGCAGCCCCTATCAACACTATCATCCAACCTAGATAAATCCAGATCATCAAAAGCATTAAAGCTGCAAAGGCAGAATAAATAGCAGCGTAGCTTCCGGCTCCAACAACAAAAACGCCAAACAACTGTCCCATAAATTTCCACAGCACTGCGGCGAGAATTCCGGCAATAGCTGCCGGAACAAATTTAACCTGTGTATTCGGCATAAACATATACAATGCCGTAAAAGCAAAAACGAAAAGAGCATAAGGGATTATTTCGGTTACAGGATTTAGAAAGCTGTCTGAAAAGTTCATCCCGAATTTGGCTGTTAGAAAATTTTTATTGCTGAACATTTCTGTCATCGCGACGGAAATGGACATAAACAATGGTCCGATAAAAAGGACGCTAAAATAATCACGCGTGCGTTGCACCATTGATCGTTTCTGCCGCACGCGCCAAATATCATTAAAAGCAGCTTCGATTTTGCTCATCATACTCATGACACCAAAAACCAATATTGCAAGACCAACTGAACCCAGCACGCCTACTTTTATATTGTCAACAAATGTGATGATTTTTTCAGCAGCATCCTTTCCTTGTTCTCCAAGAGGGTCTAAAAAATTTATGATAAGCGGCTCCATCTGGTTATGAATGCCCAGACCCTTCAGAACAGAAAAACTAATCGCCAATAAAGGTGCTATCGTTACAATCGTGACATAAGCAAGCCCCGCCGCATGTGTTTTTAGATTGCCTTCCTTAATATCGCGCAGTAAAGCTGTAAAAATGTGGATAAGAAACAAAGCGCATTTCTTCCAATATCTGAGTTTGAAGAAATAAAATACCAGACGGATTTTCTTTTTCTTCACTTTCAATTTTTCTGCTTTCGTATTGTTTTATAAGGGCGACATTGATAAACAACCTTCATAAGCGTACAGCTTGCGGAAATCCTTGTCCATCGTTGCAAAAAGTCTCCAATTTCATGTATGAAAAAACATGTTCATGATCCCAGATTGCCTGTTATCGTTTAAATGTGCTACACCAGCCTTTATGATGATAAAACCACTGAGACGTTTGTACGACCAGACTATGCGGATTGCCGCTCATAAACACGCAGCATGGTGGTTGGCGGGCATTTCTTTTGTTGAAAGCTCTGTGTTTCCGATTCCTCCAGACGTTGTGCTGATGCCAATGTGCCTTGCTGATCGCAGCAAATCTTTCTGGTATGCCACGATTTGTACGGTTGGTTCCGTTCTTGGCGGGATTTTTGGCTACGTTATCGGCTATTTTCTGTTTGAGAGCGTCGGGAAGGTCATCCTGAATTTTTACGATCTGATGGGACAGTTCACCTCCTTTCAGGAAAAATATAACACATGGGGTGGGTGGATTGTTTTTGGAGGTGGGTTTACACCAATTCCTTACAAGATCATTACGATTGCCAGCGGCGTGGCGAATATGAACATCGTTGCTTTTTGCGTAGCTTCAATTGTGGGACGGGCATTAAGGTTTTATCTGATTGCCGCGCTGCTCTGGAGATATGGAACTCCTATCCAGACCTTTATTGAAAAATATCTGAGTCTGCTGACGGTTCTTTTCTTTATCCTGTTGATCGGCGGATTTATCAGCTTAAAATACTTGTTATGAAGAATTTTATAAAGAATTTTATAAAGTATTTGATTGAGTATTTTCAAGCTCCGAAACATCTCGCCGTTGCTGTGATCGCCGTTAGTATCGTTTCATTGATTTTCGCTTATATCGCTCAGTATGTCTTCTGCCTAGAACCTTGCATCCTCTGCATATACCAACGCGTTCCATACTTTATTAATATCGCTCTCGGTACATTGGCGTTTATGGCGGTGTCAAAACACCCGCGTTCGGCAATAGTGTTGCTGTTAATTGCTGCGCTGGTCTTTTTCGCCGGAGCTATCGTTGCGGTTTTTCATGTCGGCTTGCAGCAACAATGGTGGGAGTGGTTTTCCTCTTCTTGCGGCACTGGAATCATTCCGACGGATGGGCTTTCCATTGAAAAAATCCGCGAAGCTATTACGCAGCAATCTACCGTGGTTAGATGTGATAAGGTTTCTTGGAGATTGTTTGGAATTTCGCTGGCGGGTTATAATTATATGTTTTCCGTCGAACTCACTCTCGGGATTTTGTATCTTCTCGGAAAGAAAAAACCGGAATAACGCAAAAGAAAATTTTTAGAGATGACCTTTAAATTTCTTTTTCATTTCCTTCACCACGTTCGGGGTGACGAAATGAGAGATGTCGCCGCCGAGTCTGCCGATTTCCCTAACTAAACGCGATGATATAAACTGGTGCTTATCCTGAGCCATAAGAAATACGGTTTCGATTTCCTCGTTTAGGTAGTAGTTCATACCAGTCATTTGGAATTCGTATTCGAAGTCAGAAAGTGCGCGAAGACCGCGAATAATAACGCGGGCATCCATGTCTTCAACGAATCTCATCAGGAGCTTGCTAAAAGATACCACCTCGATGGATTTGCCTTTCAGTTTTTTGTTGTTTGCAACGTCCTTTTTCAGCATGGCCGTACGTTGCTCCATCGTGAACAGCGGAGCCTTTTCAGGGTTGTCTGCGATTCCGATAACAAGACGATCTACTACCTTCATAGCACGTTCAATGATGTCGAGATGACCAAGCGTCACGGGATCAAACGTGCCGGGATATACTCCTATAAGAAGGGAGGAGGTTTGCTGTTTATTAGCAGATTTTTTCATCCAATATCTCCAAGCTTGCTAAGAGGCGATCTTATTTTGCCACAAACCTGTCCAACAAAGTAGTACCACATTTTTACGTTTTTTGGCTTCAAGAGATGTCATGAGAATGTACTTTTTCCAAAATACCATCGACCTCGTCTAAACGGGGAACAGACAGTATGTCTGCATTGAAAACAATCGGCGTTTCCATTAGTATAATATTTAAACGAGAATGAGGGTTCTTTGTGATTAACAATGAGCGAAAAAATAAAAATTCCGAAAAATGGTCCGAAGCAGCCTATTTTCAATGGATGTTAATCCGCTCTCTAATCCTTGGCGTATGTAACTGGATCATCATCAGCGCCGGTCTGTTCCTGATCAGTGCTCAACGCGACCTCCTGACCGTTTCTG
>JAGLRU010000346.1 GCA_023136145.1 Alphaproteobacteria bacterium | reverse complement strand
TTTGATGTGTCGGCATCATCTCGTAATGGCAATAAGATTCTGGTTTGTTCTGAAAGGATTTTTTGGAAGATTTGAAGTTTTTTCAGAGATTGTTTGTTTATAAAACATAATGTATAATCACAATACATAATAATTTTAGAATGGACAAGATTGAAAGTTGTCGAAATCATGTTTGATACAAAGAAAGTGAAGAGTGCTCAGAATTCAGAGTTGAGTCTTACGGAAATATTCAACGAATTTGCCAGAAAATCTGTCGAGGATTTTCCGGAGTTGGAAAATAAATTTATTATTTATAGCTTGCCGACAAACACTTTTCACGGAAGCTTTGCTGAGGACGATGATCGTGCGCGCACCGGAACTATTGTACTACGAAACTGTGCTGTGAGATATAACAAAAAACATCCATCTGTCGCTGCAATTTCTGGACGTTTCGATGATTATTTTTTGATGGCTTATCTGTCTATGTCTCATATAGCGGAGAACTTATTTCATAACGCGAAGCATGAACTTGGTCATTTGGTTGTCCCTTTCGGTATTGAAGACAGGCATAATGAAAATTTTTCTGAATGTGCGGCATATGCTTTTTCCTTTATCTATCAGTCTCATCAATTCGGTGATATGAAGAAGTGCTTGGAAGAAAACATATGGGATAGAAGTATTGACCTTATTGTCAAGGGAGAAACAGACCATTTTAGTATGTTTGTTCTAAGTGAATTGGATCGATTAACGCAGTCCAATGACTTGTCAAAACTGACGCCGGTACAGGTAGTTAATCTTGCTTACAGATTATCTCTACAATATGCGCCTGAGGAAGAGCATCTTTTGCAATTGTCAGAAATTTTTTCGCCCGTTTGGAAAGAATATGGAACAAGTGGAGAGAAGTTATCTGAACCTATTCTCAAAAAATGTGCGGAAATAATATTTGAAGATCACGGAAATATATCCAATGCGGTTTATATAGTCGGTAAAACTTTTCTTGATCCTTTTCTGAACAATCGTCAGGAGCTTTTGACTGTGTATGTTTCGCCGAAAAGTGCTGCTAACAATGAGCTTAAGGGAAATTTCTGGGATAATATCCGGGAAAAGATAAAAGAGCGTGATCTGCAAATAAAAGAAACGCCGGAGCAGATGCGCGAACAAGAAGCCATAGATATGCAGGTGCTTGGTTATTTCGATAAAAATCCGAACGACAAGATCGATCCGGAAAATTATGAATCAAAAGAAAATCAGGCTTACCTGAATCAGCAACGGGAAGTATTCATGAATAAGGGCGTTCAGATTCATCCTGCAAAAGTCTGTATCGTACCGTAATGACAATAAGATTCTTGTTTTTGCCGGAATGACCCAAAAAGATTTTTAAAGGTAACCTTAAGTTAACAATGCCTCTTTATCTTATGTGTTGACAAAATTTTCTTCTTAAGTCCACAATCCTTTCAAAGATAACGGAAAAGTGGGTAATTGATGGCCTATCATTTGGAATTCGAAAAACAAATCGTTGAACTGGAAGCCAAGGCTCAGGAACTTAGGGGCATGGACAAGGGTGATGTTAGTCTGGAAGACGATATTACCAGAATTCAGGAAAAAGCAGAGCGGATTCTTGTGCAGACTTATTCGAAACTAACACCGGAACAAAAGGTTCAGGTGGCGCGTCATCCTGATCGTCCTCATTTCGGAGGTTATGTGAAACGCTTGATACGGGATTTTACGCCTCTAGCAGGGGATCGCGTTTTTGGGGAGGATGCCGCTCTTATCGGTGGGCTAGGACGCTTTAGAGGCCAGTCTTGCGTTATTATGGGTCAGGAAAAGGGGCATGATACTCCTACCCGCATTAAGCACAACTTTGGCATGACCAAGCCGGAGGGCTATCGCAAGGCGCAGCGTTTGATGTCCATAGCGTACCAGTTTAAACTACCGATTATAACGGTGGTTGATACTGCGGGGGCTTATCCGGGGATCGGGGCGGAAGAACGCGGTCAGTCGGAAGCTATAGCCAAATCAATTGAATCCTGCCTGCGTACGGAGACCCCACTTGTTTCCGTTATTATCGGTGAAGGTGGCTCCGGTGGTGCGGTTGCCATTGCCACTGCCGACCGTCTGTTTATGCTGGAGCATTCCATCTACAGCGTGATTTCGCCGGAAGGGTGCGCCTCCATCTTATGGCGCAGCTCTGAATTTGCCAAAGATGCCGCCCGCGCCCTCAAGCTCACTGCGCAAGATTTAAAGCGGTTCGGAGTTATAGATGCAATCATTGAGGAGCCTATGGGAGGTGCTCATCGTGAGCCGGAACGTACTATAGATGTCGTTGGGGACTATGTCGAGAAGGCACTAAATGAACTGGGTAAGCTTGATGGCATCACTATAAAATCCCTCCGTCGCCAGAAATTCCTTGAAATGGGACATGCTGCTTAATTTACACCGAGACTGAATTACTTCCAAAACCAGCCTTTAGGTTTGCTATTAACCTTGTTTAGTTATTGAAAGCATCAAAGCTTTCTGTTTATATATCGGCACGTTATTGATTGAATAACACAATGTCGGACTGTAGCGCAGCCTGGTAGCGCACTTGCATGGGGTGCAAGGGGCCGGAGGTTCAAATCCTCTCAGTCCGACCAAATTTTTCAAAGGCATATTAGGTTTTGTGGCTCATCGGGAATTTTGGCATCCGACACGCGGCAAAAAGGGCGTAAGAGAAAATGGGGCATATATGGGTGATCAGCGGCGTTCTCTCTGCGTGTC
>JAGLRU010000345.1 GCA_023136145.1 Alphaproteobacteria bacterium | reverse complement strand
ATTTTTTATAATCCACCGATAAGCGCATAACTTTACTAAAAAAATTTACTTTTCATTCCATCTTTCTTGTTTTCGCTTCGGATCATTTGCATAAACCATATACATTTTAAAAAGCTCGGAAGTCAGGACACCCGGCTTACCATTACCAATTTTATGACCGTCAATTTCCACAACCGGTACCACCAGAGAAGTCGATCCAGTGATAAAGACTTCCTTAGCCTGATATGCTTCTTTCACAGAGAAAGGCCGTTCAATAACTCGAATATTTTTTTCTCTGCAAAGTCTCAGCAAAGTATTTCGCGTTACACCTTTCAAAATCATGGCATCCTTTGCAGGACGCGTAAGAAGGTTATCATCTTTATCAATGATCCATGCATTGCTTGAAGCTCCTTCGGTTATAAAACCGCTGTTATCAAATAACAAAGCATCATCAGCACCTTTTTCTACTGCTGTCTGCTTCGCCAATACCTGCGCTATCAATGCCGTTGTTTTGATATCACGTCTTTTCCAGCGAATATCAGGTACAGTAATAACCTTTTTAACCGCAATCTTTCCGAAACTTCCCGAACACAAAATTATCACCAGTGTGGATTTGACATTTTTGGGAAATTTAAAATCCCGATGCGCAACACCGCGTGTAACCTGTATATAAAGGAACCCATTTTTTAAACGATTACGCCGCGCCAACTCATGCATTACAAGATGTAATGATCTGCGCGACTTAGACAAAGAAATTTTTAGATCTCCAAGAGAATGCTCCAAACGGTCAAAATGTGCCTCCACATCGATAAAACACCCATTTATCAAAGCTATCGCCCCATAAACACCGTCAGCAAACTGAAATCCGCGATCCTCAATAGAAACAGTAGCAGAACCGTACGGCATATACCTGCCGTTAACATAAGAAACTCTTGACATTTTTACTATCCTAACCTAACTTGCAGCTCGTTCTTTTTCATTCGTTTGGATTCCGAGCACCTTAAGCTTACGATGCAATGCCGAACGTTCCATCC
>JAGLRU010000344.1 GCA_023136145.1 Alphaproteobacteria bacterium | reverse complement strand
AAATAAAGAAGAGTCCTTAGGTAAACTACATGACCGCGTTATGCGGAATCGAACTCGCTTACCAAAAGAAGCCGGTCTTCCGCTTATCAAACCACTTGATATTGATGATATCGCCGTTGTCACCGTAACGCTGGCTTCATCACGTTATGATGATTACGCCCTTAAGCGCATTGCTGACCGTATGGCAGAGCGTTTACGTAGCATTGAAAGCGTGTCTGTTGTGAATGTTCAAGGCGGCAGAGATCGTGAGATCCGCATTGATCTTGATCCGGAGCGCTTGCAGGTTTTTGGCATCCCGCTTAGCCACATCCCTGAGATTCTTGCGGCTAATAATATGGCGGCTCCCGTGGGGAATACAATTCGTTCAGGGATATATGAAAGCGTGTTTTTACAAGGCTTTTTTCAAGATGCGCAAGATGTTCGTAATTTGGTAATCGGTCAGCATGAAAATCGCCCTATATATTTAGGAGATATTGCTAACATTGTTGATGGCCCGCCTCTTGAGCGCGAACAAATAAGCCGTTTTACTTTTGGCTCCGGCGATCCCAGATTTTCTGATATTGGATCAAGTGACATGGCAGCAGTGACACTTGCTGTTTCCAAGAAAAAAGGTACTAATGCTGTCTTCATGGCGAATGATACACTAGAGCGTATTGAAAGAATGCGCCAAGCATTTATTCCTGAAGGTGTCCATCTCGTTACCACGCGGAATGACGGTAAAAAAGCAAATGATGCTGTGAATGTTCTTATTGAACATCTTGCTATAGCTGTGTTTGCCGTATTCGCCGTTCTTATTGTCTTTCTTGGTAGAAAAGAGGCATTGATTGTGGCTATGGCTGTGCCTCTTATTCTACTTTTGACTTTAGTGGCTGATTTTCTTGGGAACGTAACCATTAACAGGGTAAGTTTATTTGCTCTTATCCTCTCCCTAGGGCTTTTGGTTGATGACAGTATTGTTGTGATTGAAAATATTCACCGTCACTATTTTAAAAACGGTGGAAGATCGAAAGATAAGCTTAACGGTAAACGAAGAATAACCGTTCTTGCTTGTGCAGAGGTTGGTGCACCATCCAATCTGGCAAGTTTTTGTATTATGTCTGTTTTTGCATCACTGTTCTTTATTACAGGTATGCCGGGGCAATATTTCTACCCTGTGGCTTATAATGTGCCAATTACCATGGTATCCGC
>JAGLRU010000343.1 GCA_023136145.1 Alphaproteobacteria bacterium | reverse complement strand
GCCGCACACGCACTCCAATGGCTGCAATTTTCGCTTCTGAACCATTTGTCGCGACCCAGATTCCGATACGCCCCGGGCGACGCTCACCCTTAATGCCAAAATCTTTCAGTGCCGTGATAACCCATTCCTCAAGATCATGGACATACCGGCGAATGTTAGTGCCGCGCCGTCTTATATCCATCATCACATAGGCGATGCGCTGACCGGGGCCGTGATAAGTATATTGTCCGCCACGTCCGGTCTGATAAACTGGAAATGTCGGATTGAGCATATCTTCTGTTTTTGCGCTGGTGCCGGCAGTGTAAAGGGGAGGATGTTCGAGTAGCCAGACGAAATCAGGATCGCCTTGTTCTAGGATTCTCTGAACTTTGTCTTCCATAAAAGACACAGCATGATTATATTCCACCGGCGTTTTTTCAGTTTGCCAGTCAGTATTATTCGTTCCGATTATTTTTTGAATTGGAACTGCCATGGAACCTGAGCATATCATATTTGGTGTATTTTTTAATCTTCTTGCATTGCTTAACACAAAAATGCTACAAATATGTTCCATAAAGAAAGGTCGGAGCATATGGAAGACGACATTAAGCGCGTTCTTATCATTGATGATGATATTGAGATAATGATTGAACCTGAGTTTCTTTTTAAAAATGTTGGAATTGAAACGGAAGTTGTAATTGCTCATTCTCTTATTGAGGGTTATGAACAGCTAGAGAAGTGGGCTGCACAAGGATATGCTGCTGATATTATTGATGTAGATTATTGCGTTGCAGAACTTTCTATGCGTTGCGTTGATGAAAGCGCGTTTAAACAAAAAATAAAAGGTCGTAATTTTCAAGATAGAATGGGCGTTGAAGCAACCCAATTTTTAATTGAATGGGGTCAAGAACAGCCTGAACATTTACGTCCCCGCAAATTTTTTATGCACTCTCTGACCGTAGATATGATATGGCCGCATATTCATAATGATGAAAAATTTAATACATTAGTTAGCATTCATGACACTCTTGAACTACGTGATATTACCAATATGGGTAAATATGGCCTAGTTACAAATAAGTGTAGTCGGCTATTTGATAACAGAAGTACAACTTTACGCAAATATTTAAATAAAACTTTTGGAACTAATTATTTGTTTGAAAAACGTCATATTGAAATGGCACTAAACCCCGATAAACAGATAGATATTGGTCACGCATACAGTGATGTAATGGATGATTACATAACGCAAGAAAAAGCGATTGCAAAGATAGATACTTCTAATCTTGTAAACTTGTTTAGGAATCACCTTGATGAAGAACAATTAGAGGATGATTATTTATCAGATAATTGTGTAGTTTTTAACAAAGGTATTCGTAAAACTCTCGCAGGCCGCGCAGCTTTTACCGCTGAAGATATACAGGTCTTGCTCGAACAATCCCCACATGAAGCAATCGTATTGATCGTTAATGAATTTGAACCGAAAGATACGGCACTTTTGGAGAATATTGACGGTGTGGTTCTTCTTGGCAAATTCACGGGACATTTGGAAATGATTACTTCCAACCATGATATTGCAGGTGTATTTAATTCTTTGGATAACGATCTAAAAATACAAGATCAAGCTCTTACGTACAATACTCCTTGTAATAAAGAAATTACGATTAAAACGGGTGAATGGGTTACGCTTGATAGTAACTTCAGTGCATTTGATGATGATGGTCAAGAAGTTTATATGGGCGAATTATATGCCGGAAAATTACCTATAAGATCATATAATATAAAAGAAATAAATTGGTACGACGATGTTATGAGTTGGGTCGATAAAGTTCGTCAAGATCAAGGTTTAAAAGTTAAAGCCAATGCCGATACGTCGGAACAGATAGAACGGGCAATTGATCTTGGCGCGGAAGGTATTGGTTTGCTTCGTACCGAACACATGTTTTTTGATAAGGATCGTTTGCCGGCTCTTCAAGATGTTTTACTTACCACTAATATTGAACGACAGCATAAAGCACTGGATATATTAGGCCGGAAGCAAAAAGACGATTTTGTAAAAATTTTTCAAGCAGCAAATAAAGCAGGTGATGCGTTTCCTGTTTCAATTCGTTTATTGGATGCGCCGCCGGAGGAGTTTTTACCCTCTGATCAAATAGAAAATTTTAGGGGCAAAGTCGGTAGAGGTAATGAACGCGGCTCACAACTGGCGTTACAAATACCCGGCTTATATGCCATGCAGGCGGAAGCCATTTTTGAAGCTGCAAAAGAAGCTGATTATAAAGGCACACCTGAAATTATGCTGCCGCTTATCAGAACATCTGAGGAATTAGAATATTTAAAAGCAGAAATTGATACTGCTGCCGAAAAATACGGCTTTAAAGATCGTTATCGTTTTGGTTCAATGATTGAAACATTGGATGCTGTGAATAATGCGGGGGAAATTGCAAAACAATGTCACTTTTTGAGTTTTGGTACAAATGATCTAACTACAGAAACATTAGGCGGCATTAAACGCAATAACATTGTAGCCACACGGGAATGGATGATAGAAAACGGTCACAGAGATAAAAGTCCGTTTATCAGGCTGGCAGAGCCGGTTAAAGAACACATGAAAACAGCGGTCGCGGCGGCGAGAAAATCAAACCCCGATATTGAAATCGGTATTTGCGGTCATCAGGTTGCCGGAGACGATCAATCCATAAAAGCCTGTCACAAGATCGGATTAAATAGTATTTCCGTTCCAGCGAGCGTAGGCTTTATTGTTTCCTCTATGATAGTGGCTGCACAAGCTATTCTTTCAGAAAACTCGTCTAAAGATCATGATAACTCATTGTCAAAACTTGATCCCGCCAAGATCAAAATACAACTTTAAGTTGTATAGCCTTAAAGGTCGTCCGGCATTTGCTTTTGCATAAACAGTTTCCTCTATATCTATGCTTGTCTTTTTCTTGGCG
>JAGLRU010000342.1 GCA_023136145.1 Alphaproteobacteria bacterium | reverse complement strand
GCCGTCTCCAGCATCCTGTGTCCGATATCTCCTGCAACCTGCTTAATGTCGCTTTCACGTTTCCATGAGACAAAGTCAAGGCTGTCGGGATTTTCAACAGGCAGCGTAATGCCAGTTTTCGTTCCCTCCGGCTCCGTCTCCAATGCCAGCGTCTCACCCAGAATCTGGATGCGCTTTAGCATATTTTTTTCCAGAACAACCGAAGGCACAATCACGCCCGCCCCCTCCGATGCTTTCGCCATACCAGATTTAAAGGAAACAATCCGATGCCTCGGCACAAAGCGAGATGCCTCCTTCAGACCATAAGCCCAATCCAGCCCCAACATCCCCCATTGAGAAATCTCCGGCGCGGCGATCTGATGCAAAAGGATATGCCGAAACTCATCATAAAAAATTTTCGCCTCTTCCTCGGAAGCAAACAGTCCTATCTTCCATCCCTGATAAGTGAGAGCACCTGCCATACGGTGCAGCACATCGCGGATATCCCTTTCAGGGCGGAATCGTCCCTCTTCCGTAATGTCACTGTTCTTTGCCTCACTACGCCAGAGCCAGTCAGGAACTCCAGATTCCTCGACTCGCTTTGTCGTCATAGGCAAGGATTCTGGATAAAAGATTTTATCATGCAAAATGCCTACCGCCGCCTGATTCCAGTGCTGCGGAACGACATATTCAAGCCTCTCCTCACTCGAAACAATGCGAAAACGCACACTTTCAAGAGAATCACAGCCAATCTGTGTATAATGTCGCTTTAGACGCATTGTATACGCCTTTGATTAAAAATAAAAAACCTTCCAAAATCAGAAAGAAAGTTTGACACACCCAAACGCCCCCTTCAACATTCTTTTCTTTATCTTTCACAAATCAAGAAAATCATTGCGCTTTTTCTCTCTGTCAGCATTATTGAGGGAAGTTCATAGTTTAAACGGAACAAGAAATATGCAAAAAAACATCTTTGAAACCGTTTTGGGTGCCATCGTTCTACTGGTTGCTGCTGGATTTCTGACGTTTTTCTACAAAACCACGGACATTCGCCCCACTTCTGGATATGTAATCACCGCCGCCTTTAGCAATATTGATGGCTTAGATTCCGGCAGCCCTGTCAGGGTCAGTGGCGTAAAAATCGGGCAAGTGCTGGACTTCAAGCTAAACCCGAATAGCTTCCGCGCCATCGTGCGCATGAACATCAACAATAACATTAAACTTCCGAAGGATACTGTTGCCGTCATTGGCAGTTCCGGCCTGCTTGACGGAAAATTTATGACGCTTGACCCCGGCAACGATGAAGAATTCCTGCGCCCAGGCGATCAAATCGAATTCACCCAATCCACTCCGGGAATCGAGCAACTGCTAGGTCAGGTGATTTTCAGCATGAGCAAAGACGACAGCAACAAAAACGATAGCACCAAGAATTAGAAAAAATATTAAAGTTCGTACGTACTCATGAAAAACGAAGCCTTTCAATACATACCAAATCGTCACCCCCGACTTGTTCGAGGGTCTAAAAGCGCGTCTGCGCGTCTTATGAGTTATATGACGGCTGGACAGCCTTTTAGATGCTGGAACACGTCCAGCATGACAATATCTTTAAATATTTCAAATAAGTCTGGAACCTAAATGTCATTACGCGTACTCCTCACAACCTTAATTACCGGCGGACTTCTTCTCAGCGCAGTCCCGAACGCTTCTGCAAGGCAAATGGAGGAAATGAGCATAGCAGTGTTGCGCACCATTGATAAAGTCTCTGCGCGCACCCGCACCTTTGAAGTTCCCATCGACAAAACCGTCAAGTTCGGCTCCTCCCTGTTTATAAAGCTGCGTGCATGTCGCAAAGCCGCGCCGATGGAAACACCAGAATCAGCCGCTTTCCTTCAAATGTGGGAGAAAAAACCCACCGACGAAAAATCCATCTGGGTTTTCAGTGGCTGGATGTTCTCCTCAAGCCCTTCTCTCTCGGCAATGGATCATCCCGTTTATGATGTCTGGGTTATCGAGTGCAAGAATGCCGAAACATCCCCAAAGCCGGAAGATTTCTCCTCCGAAACAGCTCCAGATAGCGAACCTGCTAAGGACGAGGATGAGGAAAATTCCGACTCTGATTTCGACGACTGAAAAGAAACTTCTTTTCCAAGTACCTTTTCCAAACGCTCAAGATATTCCACGCGTGGAATTGAGTAAACGCCGAACTGCCTCAGATGTTCGTTGACAAACTGCGTATCCAGAAGCTCAAACCCCTGCCGCCACAGCCTCGCAACCAGATGCACCAGCACGACCTTGCTGGCATCGACGGAGGTGGAAAACATGCTCTCGCCGAAAAAAGCACCGCCGAGAGCAATCCCGTAAAGTCCCCCAACCAATTTCCCGCCTTTCCATGCTTCAACGCAATGAGCAAAGCCCTGATGATGGAGCGCGGTATAAAGAGCAATAATTTCGTCATTAATCCATGTATCAGAACGGGCAGAAGCGCAACCACGTATCACCGTCTCAAAATCCATATCGAAAGTAATTTGGTATATCCGTTTCCTGACCGTACGTTGCAAACGCTTCGGGACATGAAGTCCGGCGATTGGCAGAACGCCACGCACATCGGGATCGTACCACCGAATTTCCGCACTCTCCCGATCCGGAGCCATCGGAAAAAATCCTGCCCGATATGCCTGCAATACTATGTCCGGCGTAAGAGTTGTCATTGATAATGAATATCAGGAATTTTCCCGAAAAAAAACTTTTTCTGAGGAAGATGATGTGACAGGAACAGCATCGGTACGGTCTTCTTCTTTCCAAACATGTGCGATATTGTATTCAATCCCGTATCCGGCTGTAATTACATGCCCAAGCAAATCATGCTCCAGATATATCCCACCCACATGCTCAACCAGCATTGGACGACCGGGCATAAAAACAAGACGACCGACAGTATGCGCCAGATTTCCAGACATGGTCTCACAAATACGTTGCGGAAAAAGCATAATATTGTTCTGCTGCATAACCACCGACACCCCAGTTTGTTTACTGTTTGTTTCTTTAATATGTTGCGTTTGTACATATTATGGTGCTAATCATTAACAATTAGTTAAAAAACAGGGTAATTTTATTGCGTATTCATAATACAGGAAAACACATAATCATTATCGTCACCCCCGACTTCGCTAGGGCAGGCTTCGGGCGGCATTTGGTATGCGGCAAAGCCGCACTTTATAAAAACACATGCTTTGCGTGTACATCCAAGACCCGCCCTTCGGCTAGAAGACGATCTTATTAATAATTTTAGAAATTATTATATAATTGCGTAACGTTTGCTCTTATTGTATCATTTTGATAAATATACATAATGGAAGCAAAAATTGGATATCTCAGTTACACAAAGAATCGACACAACAGAAAGCATAAAT
>JAGLRU010000341.1 GCA_023136145.1 Alphaproteobacteria bacterium | reverse complement strand
CCACATCAACGCCTTTGACCTTATTCTGGTCGATATAAACTTTTCCTAAAAGCGTCTCGCGCAGGTTTTCCTTGTACCATTTAGCCAGGATCATAGCATTGTAGATCTGCCGCAGTTCGTAAATGTTTAGCAGGTACCCCTGTATCGACGAGGTAAAAAAAGATGAAAAAGTTTTTGCAAAAGGCGGTGATGAGACGAATAATAAAGATATGGAAAATAACAGAGTCCAATTTACGGAGAAGACAAAAGACGAATTGATTGATATTATTCTAGGACAGCAGAAAGAGTTAACGGATCAAGCGGAACGCATCCATGCATTAGAGGAAAAAGCCAAGGTAGAGCAGGAAAAGCGAACAGAGAAATTCGCGAAAGGGAATACGAGAAAAAAACGTAGGAAGCGCCCTGGACGAAAGAAAGGCCATGAGGGGATTACACGAAGAGCCCCGGAAGACATTGATGAAATCATAGATGAGACACTTCACGAATGTCCGGATTGTCATAATGAGCTGGGCAAAGCGATAGATGTTGAGGAGCAGATACAAGAAGATATCATTCCGGCGTATGTGTGGGTAAGGAAATACAGACGGCATGTGTATTGTTGTGAACATTGCCGGCAGAAGGTTTACGCGCCATATCATCCTGAGCATGTGCCGAAGGGGTATCTTGGAGCTAACGTATTGATCCAGGCGACGATATTGAAATATTATCATTGTCTGCCGTACCGAAAGATTTGTGAATTGTTTGAAGATATGGCGGGGTTAAAGGTCAGCCCTGGGGGTATATCGCAAGCATTGGCACGGATTAGTCGTTGGCTTGGAGTTGAGCGGGCAGAATTGCTTGAAGCGATCCGAGGAAGCCCGCAAGTTCATGCCGACGAGACGGGATGGCGGCTGGATGGGAAAAAGAGCTGGGTGTGGGCGTTCGTGAATGAACGATTGGCGTATTACCATGTTGATCGCAGTCGCGGGAGGAAAGTGATCAAGGAAATACTTGGCGAAAAGTTTGATGGTACGCTCATCTCAGATTTTTATGCAGTATATTTGAAACTTCCTTACCGGATGCAGAAGTGTTTGGTACATTTATTGAGAGACTTTCACGATTGTGCAAAGACCGATCATGATGAGGAATTTGTGAAAGCGTATAAAAAGATCAAACGAATCATCAAGGACGCGCTTAGATTGCAATCGAAACATGAGGCAATGCCATCAGGCAAATATGAGCGCCTAAGAATACGAATTGAGAATAGGTTGTTTGATTTTATGGCATTTGGATACAAGAACAAGAATCTTAAACGATTATCGAAGAGATTTGCTCAATCTTGGCTGGATATGTTGCGATTCCTGAAAGATCCCTCGTTGCCTTGGCATAATAATTTTGCTGAACGAATGATTCGCCCGAATGTGATTTATAGAAATCGATCTTTCGGCAATCGTTCCGATCAAGGGGCTGAGGCTCACGGGACAATGATGTCACTCATGCAGACATTAAGACTACAGAACAAAGATGTTGGGAAAAACCTCCGCAGGGCTTATTTGAATCACCGCCAGGGGCATCTCGCCCCCTGTTTATCGCTGGATACCTGCTAAACAGTTACAAAAGAGAATCCCCACTCCAACACCGAGTGTTGAAATGGAG
>JAGLRU010000340.1 GCA_023136145.1 Alphaproteobacteria bacterium | reverse complement strand
TGCGTTAAATACGACGTTAATTCTCTTTAAAGCAAGAGTTTAGAACTATGGCGCATGTGTATCAAGAAGATTGTCGGAAAGTGGCATAAGAATGGGGCCATCCGTCCACAGCAGAGCGCATTTGATCTTGTGTTTCGGATAAATATTATAGATAACGGCACGATAAGCCGCCATTTGTTTCAAATAGATAGCTGGTATATCTTTGTCGGAGACAGGCGGCGGACGGTTGGTTTTATAATCAATAATAAGTACTTCCATGTCTGTCACCAGAATCCGGTCTATTTGGCCTGAGAGAATCTGCGGTGCGAATCGCTTGCTGTCTCCTGCGAATCCCGTCACTGGCACTTCGGCGCGTGACCCATCCCCGAAAATGGCGGCAAAATCAGGATGCCGGAGGACGCAAAGAATTTCCGCAGCAAAGAATTTTTGTTGTTCTGGTGGCAGATGCAGATGTGGACGTGACAGATAGTGCATCAATGCCTTCTCTCGCGAGTCCTCCGGCAATTGCGGCAAAATTTCAAGAATTTGATGCACGATAACACCACGACTAAATTTCCGATTATCTTCTTCCATCAAGGGACTTTTCGCCGCCGGTTCTATATCATCCGGTCTGGAGGGTGTTAGGGGTTGGGGAGGGAAAGGATCGACCGAAGGAGCCTGAAAAGCCCATACCGGAAGTTTCGTGCGTGTGATTCCGGTACCTTCCTTTGGAGATTTCTCTTTTTCGGGCGCAGCCACTTGCGGATGCTCCAGACGACGGATTGTTTTCGTTTCATCCTCTTCCTCTGCGGAAGGGGAAGGGAAAGCGTCCGCGATAAGGTTATACCAGCAATCTGGCTTCGGACTTCTAACTCCGTGATGTCCGCAAATATACAGCCTATCTTCGGCGCGGGTGAGTGCAACGTACAGAAGGCGGCGGTATTCCTCTTCCTGACGTTCTTGCGCTTGCTGTTGCCTTTCGGCATAAACCGGAGCTGAAAATTCTTGACGCGGTGACCATAGTGGCACACCCGTTTCTTCCTCCGGCCAAATCAAATGTACACGGCCTTTAGGGTTACTTTTAGGAATCTTGACTGTGTCTGGTAGAAACACGATAGGTGCTTGCAGCCCTTTGGCACCATGCACTGTCATGATTCGAACCATGTCCGCCACATCCTGCGCCTGCTCACGCTTTATCTCCGTCTCTCCGCGCGAAAACCAGCCAATGAATTTTTGCAGTGACGGGGTATGACTCTGCTCGTATTGCAGGCAGATATTCAGAAATTCGTCCAACGCGTCTTGAATATCAAAGCCAAGCCGTCCGTACAGTGCGCGTCGTCCACTTATCGCATCCGCAAAGCAGGGTGTATTGAGTGCTTCCGCGAAAAATTCATAAGGTGTAATGTGTCCAGCTTTTATAATTTGTGTTTGCAACCATTCTGTCAGTTCTGGCTTTCTATGCCGTAAAGATTGCCAGAGCGTACCTTTGCGTTTATGGCACAGGAGATAAAGGTCTTCTTCCGTTATTCCGATCAGAGGCGATTTTAGCAGACAGGCAAGGGTCAGGTTGTCCTCCGGCAACAGCGCGAACTGCGCCAATGCCAGCAAATCCATCACGGCGATTTCCTCGGTAAGTTTTATGCGATCTACTCCTGCTACCGGAACGCCGGCACTCTTCAGGGCGCGGAGTTGCAAGTCCACGAAAGCACCGCGTGACTGCACTAGAATCAGCACGTCTCCTGCGCGGATGGAGCGACCTTTGGAAGCTAACATTTCCTTCTTATCGATCCAACTTTTAATCGTGTCGGCAATTTTAAGCGCGAGGCGGGCTGCGGCATTATCACCATCGTCGATTTCTATCGGCATCAGCCAATGATCTGGTTTTTCCTTTACTGTTGTTTGAATAAGAGGCCATAGCTCTACTGTCCCTGCATGACCTGTGCGGAAAGGCAAGTGTCTAACCTCGCGCTCAAGGTCGGAAACGATGCCTTTTCGTGTCTCAGGTTTGCTAAAGACGGCATCGACCACTTCAAGAATGGTACGAGTTGAGCGAAAGGAATACTCCAGTAAAATCTCCCAGCCGTCCTGAATATCACCCACTTTATCACCGAAAAATCCCTGCATTCGTGCGAACTCGCGTGGGTCAGCACCTTGAAAACTGAAAATAGATTGTTTCTCATCGCCCACCACAAACAATGTTCTTTGCGTATTTTCTCGCGAGCCTTTACCTGAGAAGAATTCTCCACAGAGGGATTCGATCACTCTCCATTGATTGCGGCTGGTGTCCTGTGCCTCATCCACCAGAATGTGGTCAATCCCTTCGTCAAGCTTAAACAGTACCCACGGTACCATCCTGTCTTCTGACAGAAGATCACAGGTTCTGATGATAAGATCGTCATAATCGAGCTTGTCGCGGTATCTTTTGTACTGTGCATAATGACCCACCATTGCTGATGCCACTGTTAGCAGAGCGGAATTGAGTTTCGCCAAACGCACCGAGCGCAATTCCTGTTTCAGAGTATCCAGCCTTTCGGCTTCTTTTTGCATTATAGGGATGATGTCTGGATATGCCGCCACCGCCGATTTGCTGGCAGGTTTTTTTCGGATTTCATCTTTCGTGGTGAA
>JAGLRU010000034.1 GCA_023136145.1 Alphaproteobacteria bacterium | reverse complement strand
TAGCAGATTTTACACCACAAAGAGAGTCTTTAAAACTGTAAAAATATAAGTAGAATCAAGAGGTTATTTATTTACATAAAACAAGGGCTAGGTGGTTGGAAAAAGTGGGGTTTTTGGATAAGATATGCTCCTCATAAATTTTAGAAAGCACTATACTCGTTTTATGTTTTGACCGTTTCTTTGTAAACTTCGGCAAATCGATTGTTTTGGGGGGCGCCAAGTTCGCACAAGTCAGGAGCCTTATAGGACTGTATTGTAGTAATTTTATTGGTCTTTCCTTCCACGATCCCTATTTCACCGTTGACCTGAACAGTAACATGTTCTTTGTGTGGAATTTGACTTACAGGAACATCCTCATAGGCCATAATAATGGCTAGATCACCACGGTTAAAATGGTGGGCTGCGGCACCGTTTAGACAGATGATGCCCGAATTTTCTTTTCCTTCTATTACATAGGTCATAATGCGAGCTGCGTCTTTGCGCGAAATATTGACTACCTCGACCTTTGTGTAAGGTAAAATACGAGCAGCACGCAAAAGGGCAGAGTCGACTGTAATAGAGCCAACGTAATGAAGGTCTGCATGGGTAACAACGCAACGATGAATCTTCGCGTAGCAAAATTCGCGGCGCGGTTCGGTTAGAATTTTCAATTGTTCTAACAAAGAAAGGCTGATCGACTGATTATTGTTATCAAGTAAAGGCATGTTATTCTCTGTTTATGGTGGTTCTACTTTGTTGGATAGGTTTGCGGCGAAGTTAAGCTACAAATGGTTGATTGATGCTATGCTACTTCCTTCCATCTATGAGGGGCATGCCACTCATAAATTTGAGACTCATTGTAAACATCTTCCGACGTTTGTTCAATGAAGAACCTTTTCACTTGGGTCGAGGTTATTCAATTTGATTTGGGATAACGCTTCTTTGCCCCATATAATTCAGTAGCGCGAAGTTCGAAAGCGTTAACCATTGTTATTAAAGCCTTGTGAAAAAACTGGTTTACCAGTCTCTCAAACAGTCTTGTTTTCAGTGAAAAATCGATATAAAAATCTATTTGGCATTGGTCTTTATTTATATCCTTAAACATCCATTTTGTGTGCAGATGACGCATCGGGCCTTTTAGGTAGTTGATTTCTATTTCTTTGAAGCGAGTGAAATGCACATGGGAGGAAAATGTCTCACGGAAGACTTTGTAACCGACGGTCATATCAGCATCGAGAGCGTTTTTTGAACTGTCGCTGATACGCGCGTCAAGGCACCATGGCAGAAAGTCTGGATACTTTTCAACATCAATAACCAGATTAAACAACTGCTCGGCGGAATAAGAAACAATGCGACTTTCAGAATGTGTGGGCATTATTTTGAGCCTGTTGCTAGCTTTTCTTCCCGCGCCTGCTTTAGTCTCTTAAAATCCGTATCCGCATGGTAAGAGGATCGAGTCAGAGGCGAGGCAGACACTACCAGAAAGCCTTTGCCACGCGCAAAAGTTTCATAAGATTTAAATTCGTCCGGCGTTACAAAGCGATCAACAGCCGCATGGTTTGGCGTTGGTTGAAGATACTGACCGATAGTCAAAAAATCCACATCCGCCGCGCGTAGATCGTCCATCACCTGCATGATTTCTGTTTTTGACTCGCCTAGTCCTGCCATCAGGCTAGATTTGGTGAAGATAGCCTGATTTATTTTTTTGACGCGGTGGAGCAGCTCCAGCGAGGTAAAATATCGCGCCCCCGGGCGGATGGTTGGATACAAACGTGGCGCGGTTTCAATATTGTGACTAAACACATCGGGGCACGCAGCTGCTACTTTTTCTATTGCACCATTCTTGTCTTTGAAGTCCGGCGTTAAAATTTCGATGGTGGTGTCTGGCGACAGGCGACGAATTT
>JAGLRU010000339.1 GCA_023136145.1 Alphaproteobacteria bacterium | reverse complement strand
CCGGAAAGACGGAAAAATAACCCAGGACGAGCAAGCAAAACTTCCAATGTGTTCATAAACAATCCTCCCACACAAAGATTATGCAGGATAACCGCCCAATCTTCTAATTATGAAGTGAGTCTACCTGATAAGCTCTCTTAATTTTTGCATCAGAAATCTTCAAAAATTGCAGTACCTGTTTACCATTATCATTCCTAACCTTTTAGTACTTTTATGCTCTATTTGCTAGTCTTGACCCGTATTTATAATACCCTCAAAAATCCAACAATCCCATAAATCGTTTTTACATAGCCTGTTTTGGCGCAGATGCAACGTGACTCTGCGTTATACCGTTTTTATTATTGAGCGTTTGCAAAGCTGTCTCGAACACTTTCCTGTTATCGACCTGCCCCATTTTTTCAAACACATTAATACGATCCTTAAGCCCATCTTCAGTCACCGGAAAAATGCCTTTTCTTGAAAGGGGAGACGCATGTGTCAACCAAGCACTCCGCAAACTGCTCAGACCGGAGTCTCCCACCGTATTAACATTCACCATAAGAGCGACGTATCGGCCGTCTTTTTTGCCTATTCCCAAGAAAGCCAATTTTTGTTCTTTTTGCGGGGTTTTTTTCATTTTTCCTCTCCCAATTATCTCAAAGCTAATTTCCAAAATTGCTTTAGGTTTCACCATAATTTTTCAGCCCTATATAAGATTTTATGCAAACAAAGTTAAGCGTCAGTTAATACGGTAAAGGTTTTTGACTTTTGTACTGGTCTTACCCATTTTTCATTGTTTTACGGCTCTGCTAAGATACTCTTTGGATAAGATCGAATCAGTCATTTCTCAGGAAGTTTTTTCATGTCAAAGCATGTCAGCACCGTTACCATTGAGGAAACCGATCACGGTCTGTATACACAAAACGTCAAGGCTGGCCATCATTCTATGATTATCGACGAACCTGAAAACAAAGGTGGACTCGATCAAGGACCCGCTCCTTACGATTTGCTACTTGCGGCTTTAGGCTCCTGCACATCAATGACACTACGCATGTACGCAAATCGAAAAAAATGGAATGTCAGAAAAATCACCATAAAACTCACCAACATTAAGGAAAAAACCTCCGATCAAAAAATCATCGATATCATCACTCGCGATATCGCCATAGAAGGTGACCTCAACGATACACAACGCAAAGATTTGCTGAAAATCGCTGACAAATGCCCTGTTCACCGTACACTCACGGAAACACCGCGCCCCAACATCATCAGCCGCCTGTCAGAAATTTAACCGCATTTTTTAATGACACCGAACAGAAGATCAATCGTCTACAAAGCATCGCCTGCTTTTCCTTTCCGCAAAAGAAAGATATACTAACTTCCTATAAAGGAGAGTTCTCTATGCGCCTTCCATTAGTCATTTTCGTTTTATGCACAGTGCTCTGCTTGACACCATCCTTGGTGCGCTCCGCTAAACCCACAACACATTCATCCGACATGCCCTCATTAGAGGAATACGAGAATATTCCGCAAGGTGTGCTTCTACCAAACGTCTATACGCTTTTGAAAAGAAAGAATCTGACCTTTTCAAACGACTACTCTATAGGCATGACAGGCACTATGACGCTGGAAGATGTTATCGACGCATATCACGAGGGAAAGTACGATGTCGCCGCCAAATATCTCCTTCCGCTGTCAGAATCTGGCTCACATCAAGTAGAAGAAATTCTCGGTATCATGTACCTCAACGGACAAGGCGTGCCGAAAAGTGGTAAAGACGCTTATTACTGGTTCTCCAAAGCCGCTGAAGCCGGACGACCACTCGCAGAGCATTACTTAGGTATTCTTACATTTACAGGCGTGGGCGTGCCTCCGCCCAAGATCGGCATTCAGGCAAACCCCGTCAAGGCACTAATGTGGCTGAATATAGCCATTTTACATTACCCCACCGGGCCAGGAAAAAAACAAGCCATAGAAGATCGCGCCAACATTTCAGGCAGCCTAACAAGACGAGATAGAGATCGCGCACTTGAACTAACGAAGGACTGGTTTTACAACAAAGGCGAAAAGCTTTTGTTTAATCTCGAAATGAACCAATAATATGTTGTGATACCTCAGCGACACCTTACAGACCATACCCTGCCGGAGGGCGCGTATAAAAGACCCACTTTGCGAAGTCAACTATTTCCGCCGATGTCTTAACTGATGTCTGTACCATTTCCAATTCTTTTTCCTGAAAGCTACGTTCAAACTTAATAAACCACAGAAAGTTAGCGTTGGATCGATCTTCTATCGTGGAATAGCACATATCCGTTGGCTGCCTTTTGCCACAGAGCGTCAGATAATTACGGCCAAACGGCAATTCTCCCAGCTTTTTAAACAATGCCATATCTGCTTTTGGCTGTTTCCCCAAAGCCTTCATATAACCTTGATCGTCTAACAACATTTGATGAATTATCCGCTTGTCATGTATCTTCGTACGACTGTCATCAAAAAACTTGTCATACGCAGCACGCGCTGCCTCACCATTGTTCAGGGAACGAAAATCTTTCCGGGCATGTACCTCGAAGACACGCGTCACATCCACCATGGAAGAACCTATCATAAAATCCCATGCCTCGCTTTCTCCTACCAGCTTTAGTTCCCATGCCACCTTAACCGACATCATCAATATATCAGCTTGTTGCGCCCGATTGACGAGTACCGCTCCATCCGGCTCAAAATTCATCGGATTAACAAGCGCACCTTGATAATGCTGCCATGCATGGCGCAATTCACGTGTTAGAATGTTCAGTAAATCTCCTCTGGGATGATGAGGATTGAGTGCGATAATACTCTTTTTCCCTCTCGGATAAAATTGTGACTGAGGCGTTTGCGAATCATAATAAATCTTCAACCCATTGGCACTCTCTCCTTGCAGAAGCGCTTTACCAGTGCGTGATTTCAGAATAACCGTTTTCAATTCTTCCAGATTAATATGCGCTATGGTAGCATCGGATTGTTTATTACATACGCTTGTCTGATCCAAACGCCAATCAAAACTAGCACGATAGTTTAGATGATTTTCCTTACCTTTCTTCAACCGACGTGACGTATTTCTGAAACCTTCAGTTTTTGGTTTTTTTGTAAAGGTTCCTGCATCGCCGTCTATTTCATTTCCCATAAGAAGTGCCCACTTCCACTATTTTTTTTATTTTTATTTTCCTCAAAACCCCACTTTTCTTGCGGGTTGACAGCTTCTCTCCTTCGCTGATATTTCCATCATGCGGGATAGATGGTTAACAACCCTTTTCAAAATTGAAAAAAGCAAAAAAATAATAGGATTACGTAAACTTTAAGGGGTAACAAAGGAGTTATACCAACAAAATTCAGTACACTTTTTTCTACAGACAAGTGTATGTAAGAGAATCACTGCTTCAGCAACTTTTCTTCAGCCGAAGCTATCCTGCAAAACCGGCATACCCTCAATCTTCAGGTCTTCATCAGACATACTTACAAAACCATCTGAACTAACCTGAATTTTCGTTCTAAATAATGAATCCTTAAAAATCATAAAAGCTTCAAGATTGAAAACATCTTCTGAATTCTGATCAATCAACATTATTGGCTCTAGCATTTCCTGCATAACTTTCCGCCCCTGAATAGGAGGTTCAATTTGCCAACGAATATCGTCAATGGTTTCAATAATTAAAAATCGACCATGTCTCCCTCGAACATAGTTGAAAAAAAATCTTACATAGCGAGAAACACTTTCTTTATTTAGCAAAATCGGTGCTTTTTCATTGATCTCGTAAATAATCTGGTTAGTCCAATTGATAACATTTACTTCGCCCGGTTTGTAAATCGCGTATTTGCGGGCACCGGGAATGGCAGAAATATCCGTAAGTTCAAAAAATGTATACTCCTTATAGAAAGAAAGCTTTTGAGAACGAATTGTTACGGTATTAGGATCAAACTGAATTGGCTCCAAATATGGATTTATTTCACCCAATATACGCACGGTCTTTTCAGAATCTAATTTTTGCCAGTCTTCAATCATAAACCAAGCCCCTGCTTTGACTGTTCACCCAACCCTATCTAGTAAGGTAAAAAATGAAAAGCTCTTAATTCAACTATCAAACATCCTTTCTTAAAATCTTGAACTATAATATGTTGCTAATATATCACTTTATAAAAGATTCTTTAAAAAGCCATCTTACGGATTGTAGATAATTCGTAAATAACTCTGTTTGCAAGCATGCGCATTAATTGACAAAAAGCTCTATCAACAAAAAAAATACAAATATACAAAAAAAATACAAATATAGATTCTGAATATCAATAACGGGGATAACTTATTTACACTTGAATTTCAAGTTATCCACAAGATTCACAATTACCGGAAAAAGGATGATAACCTGTTAAAAAATTACTCTATACAAAAAATATCCTTCTCCACGAAACTCATCAACTCAAATATCCCTGTGACTAAATACATTCTTAACTTTCTACTCACGCTATCCACCGTACTACTAACTACAACTTCTTAAGATATATCTATATTAAAATAGAGAAATAGAGTTTCTCTTTTATTCTACAATAAAAACTGGCACCCTTAATTCTTAATAAAAAATCATAGGGCAAGGCAAAAATAAAATGACTGAGACCTTATCCACGGAAGCTCCTGAAAAAAAACTATTGATGCAGGCATTGAAAGGCAAGTTTACATCGCAAGTACCCTTCTGGTTGATGAGACAGGCAGGACGTTATCTACCAGAATATCGTGAACTACGCAGAAAGGCCGGTTCCTTTCTCGATCTTTGTTTCGATCCAGATATGGCAGCAGAAATAACCCTACAACCAATTAACCGCTTTGATATGGATGCTGCGATTTTATTTTCAGATATTTTAGTTGTTCCATACGCGCTAGGACAAAACTTAGATTTTGTTGAAGGAGAAGGCCCTAGACTTGGAGCTTTTCAGACAATCCAAAGTTTTGGAGAAATAGATTTTGATGTTTTCAATAAAAAATTGCAACCTGTCTATGAAACTATCAATCTTGTAAAAAAAAACCTTGCCCCCGAAAAAACTTTTATAGGTTTTGCAGGAGGACCGTGGACGGTGGCTTGTTATATGGTTCAAGGACGTGGAGACGAAGAATTTATTAATACGAAAAAATTTGCATTTAGTCATCCAGAGGAATTCGATCACTTGATTGAAACGTTGGTGATGGCGACTTCTAATTACTTGCTTGAACAAATAAAAATTGGTGTAGATGCTGTTCAGATTTTTGATAGTTGGGCTGGATTGCTTCCAGAACTTTATTTTGATCGTTGGGTTATTAAACCAACTAAAAAAATTGTGAATAATATTCATAAAATTTATCCAGGATTTCCCATCATAGGATTTCCGCGCCGTGCAGGATTTCTTTATTCGCAATATGCTGAAAGATCGGGTGTACGATGCGTTGGGTTAGATCAATATCTTTCTTTGGGACAGGCTATACGTACATTTGGTAGTAAAGTAACATTACAAGGAAATTTGGATCCTGTATTATTGCTGGCTGGAGGAAAAGCACTTGAAATTGAAACACGTCGTATCCTTGAAACAGCTGGAGCTGCAAATTTTATTTTTAATCTTGGGCATGGTATTATTAAAGAAACTCCACCAGAGCATGTATTTCAGCTAGCAAATATACTTAAAGAATATCAAAGATAATGACAGAAAACAGGGCTTCGGAAAAATTGGCCGTTGTTTTTTTCAATATAGGAGGACCATCTTCGCCTGCAGACATTAGACTGTTTTTATTCAGGCTTTTTATGGATAAAAATATCATTAGTGTTCTTGCTCCTTTTCGATATCTTATCGCTGTTTGGATTTCATGGAAGCGAAGTTGTAGAGTATCAAGAAAAGTTTATCAGCCTCTCGGCGGAAAATCTCCATTGTTAGAAAATACGCTTGCACAAGCTTCTGCACTTGAAACTATTTTGAAAGAAACAAATCCAAAAACGCGGGTTTTTATCTCCATGCGTTATTCGTCTCCATTGGCTGAACAAACAATTAGGGAAGTTATAGCTTTCCAACCAGAAAGAACTATTCTCTTGCCTTTGTATCCTCAGTATTCGACAACAACTGGCTTTTCATCATTGCAAAACTGGAAGCAAATGGAGAAAAAAGCCGGTGTTGATCTACAAACTTCTTCTGTATGTTGCTATTCAGTGAATTCTGGGTTTATCGCCGCTTCCGCAGATCTGATTTGTCATGCCCTTATAGAAGCTCCAAAAAAAGTTAGAGTTTTATTTTCAGCGCATGGGCTTCCTGAAAAAATTATCAGGAAAGGAGACCCTTACCAGTATCAATGTGAACAGACAGTCGCCGCTATCGTTAAGCAATTGAATAGGCCATCTATTGAGTGGCAACTATGCTATCAAAGTCGTATAGGAAGTCTCAAATGGATAGGTCCTTCGATAATTGATGCACTAGAGAAAGCTGCTGATGATGGTGTGGGTGTTATTATCTATCCTATTGCTTTTGTATCAGAACATGTCGAAACTCTTGTGGAACTTGACATCTATTGTCGTGATCGCGCAGATCGTATGGGTATTTCTTATTTCGCAAGGGTTCCAACTGTAGGTACGCATCCGAAATTTATCGAAGGTTTGCGGAATATCGTTCTCTCAAGAGTGGCGGGGACGAAACAGGACAGATTTTGCCCAGATTGCTTTAGCAAATGTTATCATGGAGTGAAAAATGGCTGATTTTTTGCTGAATAATTATCTGTGGTTTAGGACGATTCATATTATCGCTTTTATTTCATGGATGGCAGGACTGTTTTATTTGCCACGTTTGTACGTTTACCACGTCAGTGCTGACAAAGGGTCGAATCTTTCCGAAACATTCAAAATCATGGAACGAAAGCTTTTGCATATCATTATGACTCCGGCGATGGTTCTGACATGGATCTCTGGTATGACCATGATCTTCGCAAATCTTGGCATGTTCACAACGGGTAAATGGCTGCATGTAAAGCTGGTGGCGGTTTTTCTAATGCAGATTTTTCACATCTTACTGTCTAAATGGCGTAAGGACTTTCTAAAAGATGAAAATAAACATACAGAATCGTTCTATCGCAAGATCAATGAAATCCCGACGCTTCTGATGTTTGTAATTGTAATTATGGCGATAATAAAACCGTTTTGATAAAGTTACGGTGTCTCTTATTTTAGAGATAATAGTTAAAAGAGAATTTAGCCTCTAAAAATAATTAATCGAAAAGCGAGGGATTGTGTTCAAAATTTACATGGTAGGACCGGTTGCTTTCGGTTGCTTTTTGTCGATTTTACGGCTTTTCTCGCCGAGAAATTTACTGATTACTTTTCCTACGGTTTCTGAATTAGCCATTATTTCAGAGACGGAATTAGCTGTTTTCAAGGGCAATGACTTCAATTCCTTAGGAGATATTGTCGGTTCGTTGTCGCCGAGTTCTTTTGATATACTATGAACCAATTCTTCTATGGAATGGTGAAGGCCATAGTCACCATTTGTATCTAGTTTAATAGTTTTTATTTCTTCTATTCCCGGCAGTTTAATTCTGAAGGCACCGATAAGGTCTTTAGAGCTTCTTAACTCCAGTATTTCTGGTATATAGGGTTTATCTTGTTTCGGAATGTCCTTTTGTAAGGATCGGGTGATTTCTCTTAGTACTCTCTTTGATGCGCCAGGGCTATTAAATGCAAAAACCTTTTTAATACTCAGTTTGTACGCAGCCAGTTTGGCAATAAGGCCTCCAGAAGAGTGACCACCGACGGCAATGTCTGTGGGCTTTATATTCTTTTGTTTACAAACCTGCTGCAAAAATTTAATAGCCGTACCATACGTACCGCGCGGTAGAATTCCTAGCGCAATTTTTATGTCATCAATAATGTTGGAAAGACGGGGGGTCGTGCCGCGAAAAGCAACAGCGTATTTTATTTCGCCGTCTTTGGGAGACGTTCTCTCGTATAGTGTCGCAAAGAAACCTGTCTTTTTTTCTACTTTAGGAGAGGATTCGAGGCTCACTTTCCAGCCTTCCGGCAAAGCATCGCCTGCGCCGTAAACATGACGTGAAAGCTTCGCCATATCTAATGCCAGCGGAAGTTCTTCTCTGAGGGGATCGTCTTTTTCCATAAGCTCTCTCTATTTTCTATATAAATGATGACATATTGTTATTTACTTTGTCAAGCTCTTGGTTATGTAACTGGAATCAAAAGCTATCCGCACTGTGCTTTATGCCGAAGCCAATGGTCTGCCAGAACAATTGCCAGCATTGCTTCCGCCACTGGAGCACCGCGAAGGCCAACGCAAGGATCATGTCTTCCTTTGGTGACAATCTCCGTTTCATGATCCTGAGTATCTATAGTTTGCAGCGATTGAAGAATTGAACTTGTCGGCTTAAAAGCCAGACGTACAATAATATTCTGCCCTGTAGAGATTCCGCCCAGAATGCCGCCGGAATGATTAGACAGAAAATGCGGTTTTTCTTCTTTTATCTGAATCTGATCGGCATTGACTTCTCCGGTTAACTCCGCCGCCGCAAATCCGTCACCAATCTCGACACCCTTTACCGCATTGATGCTCATCATTGCTTTGGCAATATCAGCGTCAAGTTTATCTGCAACCGGTGCACCAAGTCCGACGGGAACGCTGCGTGCAACGACTTCTACAACCGCCCCCGCACTGGTGCCCTGCTCACGGAGCTGATCCAGAAAATTTTCCCACAAATGCCGTTCGTCCGCTTTGTGAGAGCCAATCTGAATAACAGAACCTTCTATCTGCACATCTTTTAAAATCAGCCGCGCCACAGCACCAGCCGCAACCCGACAGGCAGTTTCCCTCGCCGAAGCTCTGCCACCGCCGCGATAATCCCTAATCCCGTATTTTTTATCGTAAGTAAAGTCAGCATGACCCGGACGGTACTTGTCCTTTATGTCGCCGTAATCTCTGGAGCGCGCATCCGTATTTTCAATCATCAGACTGATCGGAGTACCTGTTGTTTTTCCTTCGAACACGCCGGAAAGAATTTTAACCTGATCTTTCTCCTGTCGTGCCGTTGTATGACGGCTTTGCCCGGGTTTTCTTTTATCAAGGAATTGCTGTATATATTCTTCACTCAGATCAAGGCGCGGCGGTACACCATCAATCACGCAACCAATAGCAACCCCGTGACTTTCACCCCAAGTGGTATATTTAAAAAGCGTTCCGAAGGTATTTGAGGACATTTATATCTCCAGTAATTTCAGAAAAAAGCATAGACTTATTATATAAACATTCTCAAAATTATTTACAAATTTCCCTCTCCCCTTGCGGGAGAGGATTAAGGTAAGGGGTTGTTTCTGTTTACAAATAAAAAGACTTACTATGGTGTTCTAACTGGCTTACCCCTCATCCCAACCTTCTCCCGCAAGGGGAGAAGGAGAAAAATTTGAAAAATTATTCTTCAGTTGTCTTTGCTTTTTTAGTATTTTTTCGTTGCTCTTTTTTACTTTCAGCAACAAAAATTAAAGCCTTACTTCTTTCTTCTCTCTCATGACGGTTTATATACCATTCTTGAAAAAGGTCTTCAACAAGACGAATTAATAATCCTGCCTCTTCTGGTTCTACATCAACAATAATATTGATGTCTTTTTCCATGTGAGCACCAATATTGCCAACTCCACGCACAGAATCTATTGCCTTCCACGTTTGCAGATCAACTTCATCTTTTATGGCATTAATTTCCTCAAAAAGCGTGTTCTTAGAAACACACCAAAAATTACGAATAATACCCTGCATACAACGACGTGATAACGTAGCCGATGCTTTGGGGCTTAAGTCACGAATTAAACAGGCTTCCTCGTAATCTTTTCGAATAGGCTCTGGAATATAATCAGGATAAGGTTTTGCTGACGATTGAGGCTTTAATTGCCATTCAAGTAATGGATTACTATCACGAACATTACCTTGAATCCTATATAAAGCTGCAGTAATCACACATTCCTTACAATGACTATTCGGACAAACGATAACTTTGGTGTATATTCCTAAATTTCCATACTTGTTATTACAGTTAAAATCATGACGCTCATTAGAATATTGTGGGTAAACAATCAATGTATCCCTATTGCAATAAGGGCACGTCCAAGGAAAAGATCCCGACATAAAACAAACTCCAAACCTAAAAACTACCCCGAAACCCCCTGCAAAAGCTCTGCCGTCTGCTTCGCTGAATCAACCGCCACCATGCCGGTTGTGTTGTATCCTGAATCAACGTACATGGTTTCTCCGGTTACGCCGGAACCGAGGTCGCTCAACAAAAACAGTCCCGCTCCACCGACTTCTTTTGTGGTAACGTTACGGCGCAAAGGCGAGTTCAGTTCGTTCCATTTCAGAATATAGCGGAAATCTCCAATGCCGCTGGCGGCGAGTGTTTTGATCGGCCCCGCGCTGATGGCGTTAACGCGGATATTCTTCTTACCCACATCACTGGCAAGATAACGCACCGATGCTTCCAGCGCAGCCTTTGCCACGCCCATAACATTATAATGCGGCATTACACGCTCGGCACCGTGATAGGACATGGTTATCAAACTACCGCCATTCTTCATCAGAGGAACAGCTCGTTGCGCGACGGCGGTGAAGGAGTAAACGGAAACATCCATCGTCTTTAAGAAATTGTCGCGGGAGGTGTTTAAGTACAATCCATCCAGTTCGTTTTTATCGGAATAGGCGATCGCGTGAACCAGAAAATCCAGTTCGCCCCATTCCTTTTCAATTTCGTTAAACGTGTCATCAATGCTTTTCGGATCGGTAACATCGCATGGCAAGACGATTTCGGAGCCGACAGATGCTGCTAAAGGCCGGACGCGCTTTTCCAGCGCACCACCCTGAAAAGTGAATGCTAATTCTGCACCGTGACGGTGAAGAGTTTCAGCAATACCCCATGCAATAGAACGATCATTCGCAACGCCCATGATGAGGCCACGTTTGCCTTTCATTAAAGAATCGGGAGATGTCATGAGTTTCTCTCTTTTTTTTGATAAATTAAAAGCGGACATGCTACTCAACTATATACGTCTGTGCATCCTACACAATTGTGCAGGTGCGTCCATAGCCTCTAAACGATATACGTGCACACGTTATGTTACAGAAATAATATTTCATGCTATGAAAACCAATCAATTGGTTTTATTTGCATACAATCTGCTTTAGAAGGTATCATCAGGTTATTACGGCAATTTTTTGCCAATATCCGAACTTGCATTCTATTTTGATTTCGTGTCCACTTCCGAGGTGAGCTAACAACGTGAAGGTGTAGATTTTTGATACAATTTCGATCTAATCGGAAGCGGTTGTTCTTCCACAGTTGTGATTTCGATCTGCGTACTGTCATAATGCTTTCTGTGGCTTTCGCTTTTCTTTTTGGCATAGCGGCTTTTTTCTTTGTGGGAGAAGGGGAGGAAAAAGACGTTGCTGCGCCTGCGCCAGTTCAGACGGCAATCGTTGTTCCACACCAGTCCGATGTTATCAAGCCGCACGTCTCTGTGCTTTCGGAAGAAACCAAAATAGCCCTTCCCATCAAGCCGCCTGTACTTGCAGGAGAGCGAGATTTTCTTGCCGTTTCTGCTTCTTCTATACAGACGAACATTTCGAACATGCTGGAGCCGACAGGCGAGAGGCAGGTCTTCGAGAAGAAGGTTGTTGTCAGCAGAGGTGATACTCTGATGGAGTTGCTTGTGAAAAAAGTTTTTATCCCACGAAAGGATGCGTATCAGGCCATTCAAGCTCTCAGAAAAATTTATAATCCGCGTGAGCTAAATTCAGGTCACGAGATTACTGTCTTTTTTCAGAGCGATACGTCGATAGACGATCCGAAATTCAGCGGTATGCGTATTGAAAAAGATATTATAAACTCTGTGACTGTTAATCGTGATGACGAAGGTCAATATACGGTCAATAAAGAAGAAAAAGTCGTCCATCGTACATTGAAGGGATTTAAAGGCACTATCGACAACTCCCTTTATGTTGATGCCAAAGCCAGTGGTGTTCCAGATGCTGTTATTATTGATCTTATTAAAATGTATTCATGGAACGTCGATTTTCAGCGCGAGATCCATAATGGCGATAGGTTTGAGGTGATGTACGAGGAATACAAAACCGATGATGATAAGATAGTGCCCGGAAAAGGCAATATCATCTACGCCAAGCTTTCTCTGGGCGGCAATGCTATGCCTTTCTATCGTTATCAGGACAAAAACGGGAATGTCGATTATTATGATAATAATGGCAAGTCGGCTAAAAAAACGCTGATGAGAACACCGATTAATGGTGCCCGCATATCTTCTAGGTTCGGGATGCGCAAGCACCCAATTCTTGGTTATTCCAAAATGCACAAAGGTCTTGATTTTGCAGCACCTCGTGGTACTCCGATTTATGCTGCCGGTGATGGTACTATTGAAAAAATTGGTCGTTTCAGCTCCTACGGGAAATACATCCGTATCCGTCACAGATCTGGTCTAAAAACTGTCTACGCTCATATGAAAGGGTTTAAATCCGGTTTGCATCGGAAATCTCGCGTAAAGCAGGGTCAAGTGATTGGCTATGTCGGTTCCACTGGACGTTCTACTGGCCCGCACCTGCATTATGAGGTTATCATCAATAATGTTCAGGTTAATCCTGCTTCAGTTAAGCTGCCAACAGGAAAGTCACTGATAGCCAAAGATATGAACATTTTTAAAGGAGTCGTAGCGCAAACACGGGAACAGTTCAACAGCTTCCACACTACCGTTGTTGCCGCTGGCAGCCATCTTGAAGCGGACTTAATCTCCAGGAATTGATCCTGTGTAAGTTACCTCTAAAAACTCCAAAATTTTCCAGTATAGTCATTCTGGCGAAAGCTGGAATTTTTTATGTTCCAGTAAGATGCTGGTTTTCACCGGTATGATGAAAGTATATGGACAGCTTTTTTGAATGAAGTTTTGTGAAATTCGGGAGTGGTTTTGCTTGACAGAGTAGCCCCCTTGCTTTGCTGAAAAATGCAGATATAGTATGTTCATAAACTATAAATGAAATGTTGAATTTTCAAGGAGAAGATAATGCTGATTGGCGTGCCAAAAGAAATCAAGACCAAAGAATTTCGTGTCGGTTTGACCCCAACGTCTGTGCGTGAATATGTGCGCAATAACCATCAAGTGATCGTGGAAACGAACGCGGGAGAAGGCATTCAGGCGAGCGATGAAGATTACGTTAAAGCTGGAGCAAAGATCGTTGCAACAGCAAAGGACGTATTCGACAAAGCTGACATGATTGTCAAAGTCAAGGAACCTCAAGCGGTGGAATGCAAGATGTTGAGGGAAAATCAAATTCTCTTTACGTATCTGCATCTTGCGGCTGACGCGGCTCAGGCTAGTGGTTTGATGGATAGCGGTTCTGTGGCGATTGCTTATGAAACCGTCACTGACGACAATGGTGGTTTGCCTCTTCTTGCTCCAATGAGCGAAGTGGCCGGGCGCATGGGAACGCATGTCGGTGCCTATCATCTTCATACTCCAAACGGAGGCTCTGGTGTTCTGATTGGTGGTGTGCCGGGCGTTAAAGCGGCGGAAGTGGTTGTTCTTGGTGGCGGTGTTGCGGGAACTAATGCGGCAAAGATGGCAGTTGGTATGGAAGCGCGTGTGACGATCATTGAAAAGTCACTGAATCGTATCCGTCAGTTGGAAGACTTGTTTGGTGTATCAGCCAACGTAATTTACTCCACGCAGGATTCCGTGGAACAATACGTGTCACAGGCGGATCTGGTTATTGGAGCCGTTCTTGTGCCGGGAGCTCTTGCGCCAAAGCTTATCACTAAAGATATGCTGAAGATCATGCGTCCGAAGTCCGTGATTGTTGATATTGCCATTGATCAAGGTGGCTGTGCAGAAACTTCCAAGCCAACTACACACGACAATCCAGTTTATGTTGTTGACAATGTTGTGCATTATTGTGTCGCTAATATGCCTGGCGCGGTTCCGCGTACGTCAGCTTACGCACTTAACAATGCTGTTCTGCCTTATGGTCTAGAAATTGCCAATAAAGGTTGGGCCAAAGCGTTGCAAGAAAATAGGCACCTCATGAACGGTCTTACCGTTTGCAAGGGCAAAATCACCCATGCCGAAGTTGCCCGTGACTTGAAGCTTCTCTATACCAAAGCCGAGGAAAGCCTTGCTGCGTAATTGTCAAGGTTTGAGGCACAAAAAACTGACTGTGTTATCATCGTAATGGATAGATGAGATAGTTAGTTTTGGAAACGTTTTTTACCAATTGTCATTCTGAGTAAAACCTCAGAATGACAATTTTGGTTTTTGACTTTGGTGACGGATTAAAAAACCGATTAGAAGGCTCAGTGCCAACACATACCAGAAAACTGCACGTACTCCGTAATCACTACGGATTTTGATCTCCACCACGCCGCTTGACGGATAAACGCCCGATGTTTTGCTGGAAATAATGATGACGACAGGTGATGGAGTTTTCAATTTTCCGGCTGTTGCCATTGCATTGACATCTGCCCAGTACCAGATATTTTTCGATGGATCGTTTGGAGGCATAGAAGAATTTTCACGAGGCAGTTGAACGATCCCTTCAATCATGATTGTGCCTTTGGGATGATAGGCCTTCGGTATCTCTGTATTTGAAATCCAACCGCGATTGACCATAACTATCCCACCGGATGCCCGTTGGAATGGCACCAGCATGTGATATCCGCTTACTCCGCCCAGAGTGCGCTTACTGTGTATCAGGAATTTATGGTCGTGCAAGAATTGTCCTGCCAGCGTTACGCGGCGGTATTCAAAAGTTGATGGAAAGTTAATTTTTTCTGGCATCGGAACTGATGGCTTTGTCATCAGAGTTTTGATCTGCACTACACGTGCTATTTCTGCCTTCATCTGTATTTCTTGCTGTGTTCCAAGTGCGGTCACTGACAGGAATATCAGTCCAATAACAATCGTATGTATAGTTTTTTTCTTCATAATCAAAACGGTAAACCAAGACCGGCGGGTAATCCCAGATCAGACATGATTTTCTTTGTTTCTTCCCCCATTAGTTTTTCTGCCTTTACGCGTGCATCATTGATGGCGACGACGATCATATCCTCCATTATCTCCACTTCATCTGGCTTGACAAGGGATGGATCAATCCTGATTGTCTTGAGTTCGAAGCGACCATTGATACGGCACTTTACTAGTCCTCCGCCAGCCTCGCCATCCAGTTCTATTTGCCGGACGTGTTCTTGCATCTCTTGCATTTTCTGCTTCATCTGAGAAGCTTTTTGTATCATTTGCGTGATGTTATTCATGTTTTTTTTCCATTGTTGCGGATGTTGACGATTTTGGCTCCCGGAAAGGTACGCAGGGCTTCTCTTACAATTGGATGCGTCCTGACTTCTTCCATGGCTTCTTGCTGTTGACTCTGACTAGCTTCTGCAAGAGTTGGTGCGCCCATATCTTGAGAAATGCTGACAAGCCAACGTTGCCCAGTCCATTGGTTTAACTTATCCGACATTTGTCCGACAAGATTGTTCGGAGCACCTTCTTTCAGGTGGACGGATAAATGTCCCTGCTTGAATTCAACTAGATGTACAAAGTTCACGATCTGTGATTTCAGTATAACTTCTTTATGCTGTCCAAACAAAGCTACGACATCGTCGAACCCGTTGACTGCGGAAGCTTCGGTTTCTGTTGTGCTCGACATACTTGTTGTGCCACGTGGCGGTGTTTCTCTGGCAGATGTGCCAACACTGACCGTTGATCCGTCTTTCAGTTGTTTTAGGACATCGCTTGGTGTTGGCTGATCTGACACATACAGGAGGCGTATTACCAGCATTTCCAGTGCAAGCTGTGGATTAAACGCATGTTGAATCTCCTGCACGCCCTTAAGCAGCATTTGCCATGTGCGTGTTAGTGTTGGAACGGACAGAGCTGTTGATAAGGCTGCACCGCGTACACGCTCTGCTTCTGGCAATGCCTGATTTTTCACCAGTTCAGGTGCTATCTTGATTTTTGTCAGGGTATGGGTAAGGTCGATAAGGTCTTGTGCCACCATCAACGCGGCGGCTCCGCCTTTATAAAGAGTATCAAGCAGTGCCATAGTTTCCGACCCGTTCCCCTTTATGATCGTTTCGAAAAGGTCTAACGTGGCGGAACGATCCAGCAGCCCCAGCATTTCCCGAACTTGTTGTTCGGTGATTTTTTCAGGCTCACGCGAAATCGCCTGATCGAGCAGACTAAGGCCATCTCGCGCTGAACCGTCAGCAGCGCGTGCGATCAATGAGAGAGTGCCAGCTTCAATCTCCACTTTTTCTTTGACCAGAATTTCGGCGAAATAATTTTCCAGTACGTCAGCGTCGATGCGCCGCAAATCAAACCTCTGGCAGCGAGAAAGAACTGTCACAGGTACTTTGCGAATTTCAGTAGTGGCGAAAACGAATTTAACGTGTTCTGGAGGTTCCTCTAAAGTTTTCAGCAACGCATTGAAAGCTTGTTTTGACAACATGTGCACTTCATCGAGAATAAAGATTTTATAGCGGCCAGAGACTGGTGCGTACTGGACAGAATCGATAAGATCGCGGATTTCGTCCACGCTGTTGTTAGACGCAGCATCCATTTCAATCACATCTACATGCCTGTCTTCGGCGATTGCAAGACATTGACCGCATTGACCGCATGGAGTGACGATAGGCCCTTTTTCGCAGTTTAGCGCACGCGCGATGATTCGCGCTGTGGTTGTTTTCCCAACGCCACGTACTCCCGTTAGCATAAAGGCGTGTGCTATGCGACCGGACTGAATGGCATTGGTCAGGGTTCGCACCAATGCTTCCTGCCCTTTTAATTCGGAGAAATTCTGTGGACGGTATTTTCGTGCCAGAACGCGGTATTCAGTGGACTTTTTGCTCACGGCGACCGACGATTCCTTTGATGACGTTTTTCTGGTCACGGTTTTACTCCATACCGATATTGAAATCAAGTTTAAGACTATCCGATTCATGAAGAAGGTGGAAGACTGGAAACGACCCGAATGTAAACTCGTTGCGGCTGCTGCCTTTCGGCTCTGACCGGATTGGCGAGACATTCGCCCGTCCCAGCCTTCCGGTTACAGTATTGTCAGATTCGCATTCACCAGCAAGAGATTTCTTGCAAAAAGACTCTATTTGAAGTTAAATTTTATAAAGTATAGGAGCAAAATGATGTTGATTTCCCTCGAAAATCTGGATGGTGACTATGAAGTTCTTTCTGAGACGAGTTATGGAGGGCCTTTTCACCTCAAGGGGGATGGCGTTACAACAATTAAAAACGGACTGACCTACCGCAAGGATAAGAAGGGCTATATCTGGGAAAGCTCTTTTAGCGTTATTGGCAGGAATCAGGTTCAGATTGAATCTACTGTTGATCCAAGCCATGCTGGAGATGATGCCTATATTACTGATGAAAAAGGTAATCCCACTAAGGGCATCGTTACCTATAAATCGGTTCTGGAGGGCAAGATCGTGGATGATAAAATCGTTATGAGCGGAACTATCAAACACGGCGATGAAATCACGCGCTTAACTATGATGCAGCTTTAGCAGTTTATAGTCATTTTTAAATTTATGGAGAGGGGCGTTTTAGAACGGCATCGCGCTGGAAGCGGAATAAAGCTGCCGGTCTTCCTCCAGCCACCGCTGATTTTTTTCCGAAAATTTCTTCGACCATGCCGGAATTTTCGACAAGACGGCGGAAGTTTTGCTTATGTAAAGTACGGCCGGAGATGGCTTCAACAGTTTTTTGCAGATAAAGCAACGTAAATTCCTCTGGCATAAGTTCGAACACCACAGGACGATATTTCAGCTTTCCGCGAAGGCGACTCATGGCGGTGGCGAGGATGCGACGGTGGTCGTAAAGCATGGAACGTCCAGATACTGGCGTATTATCTGTTTTGATCTTCTTGTCGCGTATTGATTCGTAAACTAGTTGTGCTTCGTATAGCAGTTCATAACGTTCCAGCACATTTTCTTCGTCCCATCCAGAAAATTCCCCCACAAAACATGAATCTACGAGTGATCCGCGTCGAAGCTTTTCTTTCCGGGAATTGGCAGTATGTATCCATCGCTCCAAAGCTGGTTCTAGCGTATCGCCGAGTATTTTCGGCTTGCCTTGCCTCCAGTCCTCCCATGGGAAATAATTATACCAGTCTCCCCAGAATACTTTTTCTGATGTCTCGATTTTTTCCTGATGCGTAAGTGCTAGATAGCCTATCGAGATCACATTCGGTTCGTCTTGTTTTTGTCCAGCATAGCGTCCACTGCTGCCGAAAGTGTAAAGCTGTTCAACATATCCGGGCGCGATTGGAGTTTGATCTTTGATAAAAACGCGCAGCCCCTGTTCTAGTGTCAGGTGCTTGTTTGGATCGAAAGGACCGAACGGTAGTGCATCGCCATCTTCGTTCGTTGGCACGATTCCAGCAGACAGCGCATGTTCTGCGCCACGCACGATGAAAACTCTCGGTTCATGATGATCTATGGACACGATCACTGCGGAAAGGCCGATGATAATATCTTTTTTTCCGGTCGTACGGGAGTCTGGGTTTATTGGGGTTTTATTCATATTCTTTGAGTTTTTTCAGTGTTTTGTTAAGTTGATTCAGAGCATCGGAGGTGCCGGTTTTCTCCTCTTTGATAAAAGTTTCTGAAAGTCCCATCCGTTGGTAGATATCGTTCGAAACCATTTTTTTATGGCGAAGGCCTTTGGCAAGAATAGCCAGCTCATTATATGCTTCGCGGGCATTTTCCGTACGAGCTTCCGCAGAAAGATTTTCGTTCTCGACTTTCGACATCAGTTTTCCGATTTTTTGCTCAATAGTGTACACCATCGGCAGCTTGCCCTTGATGCGAACGCGGGGGCTTGCAAGTATCGACCTTGTTTCTTCGGAGAGGGGTTTTGGTTTTCTCAGGACATCCGGCAGCAAGTCTCCGTTCCGATCCTGACCGTATATTTGTGCTAGTGATTTTAGGTCATCGGATGATTTCGGAGCCACTTGTGGGGCTTTCCCCGGAACTTTGGTCATCTGCGATTGTGGTTTTTCGATGTGTCCTTGGATCAGACCTGAATATCCGAGAGGTTGCTCCTTTTGATTTTCCAGAGTTTTATGCTCCCGAGGTGCAGGAGCTATCAATCCTTTATACCCCGCACTTTCAGCCTGAACAAAAGACGATTCTGTCAGGCTAAAGAGCAACATCACAATAATTAGGCCGAAGGGGATGATTTTCGTCATATATAAATTTCCTCGTGGCATCTTCAGAAAAACCTTCCAATACCCTTTTTGGATAGTAACATAAAATATCTAGCGCGTATTTAGCGTGTTTTGAAAGCCAATAAATGATCCCTGCCCTAAGCGGCGGAGAATTCAACCCGAAAAATGATTAAAATAGAACATATTTGTTTAATTTTATAATAAAAATAAGGGGTGTTGGATTCTCACAGAGATAACCAAACAATTTATGGGCTAGTTATTTGATACAGCTACTTATTTTTTAGATAGATAGGAGTATACTGATTTCGAAACCAGAGAGTTGGATGACTGCCCTGTGCAAGTGGGGAGGAAAGTCCGGGCTCCATGGAAACACGGTGCCGGATAACGTCCGGCGAAGGCGACTTCAGGGAAAGTGCCGCAGAAAATATACCGCCCGGCATAGCTCTTGCGAAGCTGGGTAAGGGTGAAATGGTGCGGTAAGAGCGCACCGCGACTTTGGTAACAGAGTTGGCATGGAAAACCCCACCGGGAGCAAGGCCAAATAGGGAAGGCACGTGTTAGATCACAGGGTTTGTTTCCAATCCCGCTTTCCGGGTCGGCTGCATAAAGCGTCAGGTAACTGCCGTTTAAGATGAATGGTCATCCCGTCGCAAGACGGACAGAACCCGGCTTATAGACTCTCTGGTTTTTTTCTTGTGGGTGGTTTAAAACACATCGTCATGCTGGACTAGTTCCGGCATCTAAAAGGCAGTCCTG